>JBHICF010000133.1:0-5920 GCA_046759485.1 Nitrospiraceae bacterium | reverse complement strand
GACCTGAGGAGTTGTTGCTCAGCATGCCACCGAGCTTGCACATCTCTCCGCTTGATGGATCCGGGCCGAACATGAGCCCGTGGGGAGCCAAACGATGGTTCAGCTCGGCGAACACAATCCCAGGCTGCACACGCGCCCAGCGCTCCTCAGCGTTCACTTCCATGATCTGATTGAGACGGGAGACGTCGAGGACGATCCCGGATCCGATCGCGGATCCAGTGAGGTTGGTCCCGGCGGCTCTTGGAGTCAGGGAGACACCGGTGGCGGTCGCGTATGTGCAAACGGTTTCCAGATCGCCTTCATTCTCGGCGAGAACGACGACCTGAGGGACCATCCGGTACATACTGGCATCCACGGCATACGCGGTCAACGTTGCGAAGTCGTCGCGTACTTTATCTGAACCCAGCTGGCGGCGTAAGTCCGCCGCGATGGCTCCTTTTTTTTCAGGCATGACCAGAGGCATGACGCTCCTACCAAGGCCGGTCGTCAGATGGATCCATTGTAGTCGTTGATTCAGCGGGAGAACAACCTCAACGAGTCCGGCAATCGGACCAGGTCGAGGGACGGTAAGGATTAGGCAGGATTGGCAGGGTCAGGTTGCGAGGGTTCCTCAGGCCGGTCAATGCTCGCCAGTGCTGCCGCCTCGCTCCCGGTGATCTCCAATCCGCCCTCTCCCACCGGGAGGAAGGCTTGGGCTGACTCACCGAGTTCTTTGACCTCGCGTAGCGGAGGCAACTCGGCAAGATCACGTAGCCCGAAATGCTGGAGGAAGAACTTGGTGGTCCCGTACAGGATGGGTCGCCCTGGATCCTCTTTCCGTCCCACCATACGAACGAGCTTCCGCTCCAACAGCGTCCGCAACACGCTCGACACCTCGACGCCACGGATGTTTTCAATCTCAGCCCTGATCACCGGCTGCTTGTAAGCGATGATCGCAAGCGTTTCGAGCGCAGATCGCGACAGTTTCGGGGCGGCCTTTGTCCGTTCCAGACGTTTCAGCCACGGGGCGTAGTCAGGTCTGGTCATGATCTGATACCCACCGGCAAGTTCGACGAGCTGCAAGCCACGCCCCTCCCGGTCGAAATCCTCCCTCAGTTGTCGTAGGGCGTTCCTTAACTCTGATTTAGAGATTGCGCCCAGGACAGTCATGAACCGGTCTATCGGTACCGGCTCAGGCGAGACGAACAGCAGGGCCTCCAGGAGGGCTTTCAACTCACGCTCCTCAAAGCTCGCCATGCGGTCCGCTTCCCCCTCACCGCCTGTGGACCCCGAAGTGGCTTCGCGCTGTTCCGACTGCTCGGCTGTTAGTGCCAGCTCCTCATCCCGCGTGTCGGTCGATGTGGTCATGCCATCCTCCGCGTCAAGTGCTTAGACATCCACCCGCTCGTCCCCACTCATCGGAGAAAAGTTTCGGAGAAGCAGGATGGAACCAAAGGCCTCCCCTTGAAACAGACGCAGGAGCCGGAGGCGGACTAGCTCCAGCAGCGCCAAAAAGGTGACAATGATCAACACTCGATGCTCCTGTCCTTCGAATAGTGACTGGAACGTCACGGATTCCTTGGTCTCCAATAACTCGAGGATCGCATTCATCCGGTCTTTCACGGTGATATTATCCGGCTCGATCTGGATCAGCTGCTTATCGGGGATGCGAGCAAGAATCCCCTGGAGCGCATCGACGAGCTCAAACAAGGAGATCTCGTCCAGCACCGTGTCGTGCAGCGTGACAGGCGGCTGCGGGCTGATCTCCCGGCCGAAAACGTCTCGCCACTGCCGCTCTCGATCATCCAGCTGGCCAGCGGCCTCCTTGTACCGCTGATAATCCAGTAGCCGTCGAACGAGTTCATCCCTCGGATCTATCCCCTCCTCGTCATCGTCCTCTGTTTCCTCAGCGGGCAGTAAGAGTCGCGACTTGATATGCATCAACGTGGCCGCCATGACCAGGAACTCTCCGGCAACCGCGAGATTGAGGGATTTCATCGCGCTCAGGTATTCAAGATATTGCTGGGTGATCAACGCGATGGGAATATCATAGATGTTGACCTCGTTCTTCTTAATTAAATGAAGCAGGAGGTCAAGCGGGCCCTCAAATTGGTCAAGTTTGACTTGGTAAGGAAGTTCAGTCTGTTCCATCGCGAACCGGTCCCCTCCCAGTCCCCCAAGCGTGCCACTTATACCACTTTTGGGGGCTCTATGCAAAAAGTTTTCTATATGTTGTAGGCCCGTGCCAGGGAGGGGTCTAAGTGCCCATTTCAACCCTTGCGGAGGACCACCACGAAGATCACCGTGAAGATGAGAATCGCGGCAACGATCGCGTACAAGAACCGAGCATCATGGAGGCCGCCCGGTGAGGGTCTTTGCCCACTAACTTTGGTTCGGGCGAAACGAGGTTGGGCATCGAACAGGGCCTTTGAGAAATCATCGGCTCCTCTAAACTCAGCGTCCGAAAAATCGGCGGTTGACCGGAAGGTGCTACGGCGGAAGTACGCATTTCTTTCGAAGATGGTAAACGTGAAGAAGGCTTCGCGTTGGAACGTCGCTTCAGAAAAATCGAGTGTGCCCCGGAAGCGACTCCCCGAGAATCCAACGCCCTTCTTGAAGTAGGTCTGTGAGAAACTGGTCTCCTTTTCAAAGACGACCTCCAGAAATTCGGCGAGACCGCTGAATCCAGCCCGAAGGAATGTCACCTCCTCGGCAAAGGTCGCTTTATGGAATCGTGTGTGCGTGCCAAACGCGGTGCGTTCAAAACGTGCAGCCTGTGTGAAAAGGGCCCTGATGAACATCCCCTCAGAAAGCAGGATGGCGTCGGAAAAATCGACCGGGGCGAGAAACGCCGTGTGGGAGAGATCAACGGTCCGTTCGAAGGTGGTGCCGGTCATATCCACGGGGCCCTGCACCACCAAGAGGCCCTCCTTGAGTTTGGTCATCAACGTGCCGCGCACAAAAGAGTCTTGAATCGAAACGGGTCCGGTGACGACCCGGATGCGTTGAAGATTCTTGGATTGAATGGCTGACCGAAGCACCGAAGAAGGGGACCTGACTGTTGCGATATCGACGAGAGGCAGTTCATCCAGGGAAAGATCTCCCTGAACGACCACGCCGACTAAATCCACTCCGCGGCCCCGGTTCAGAGCGGTCAGCAGTTCCTGAGAGGTCACGGCGTAGCTTTGCCGCTCTTCGTCCGTACAGGACTCGCTGAGATGTCGTGTAAAAGGAACGCCCGTGTCCTGTTCAGCTCGGTCGACTACACAGGCGGCGAACGCCAAACGTTCGGCGAGGGGGAGGGAGCTCAGAGCTGCGATGAGCGAGGCCATCGCATATATGACGATGCAGGGGTGCCAGCCATGGCTCAGTGTAGGCATTGTCGGATCGATGATCTGCCAACTGTCATCACTGAGGGCGGTGTCGCCAGGCGCCAGGCCACGCGACACAACCCGCTAAGTCAAGCGCTTGATGATGGCTTCATACTCATCCTCGGTGAGTCGGTGCATGCCCAGGTTGAGCCGCCGAGTCAGCTCCTCACGATCCGCGATCTTTAGAATGCCTTGAAGAAGAGCGAGGCTCTGTTCCGTGCCTGACTCCCAGCGCACGATGGCATCGATTCGCACAAACCCATAGCGCGTCTCTGAACGCAATTCGTCATGGGTCAACTCGTCCAAGCTTGCAAGTGGTAACACCTGTGAGACGATCCTGAATTGAGCGCACAGGCCAACTTTGAGGGCATACACGAGTCCGGAGGACTGGTCGGTCAGATACTGCTGGAGATTAGCACGGATCAGCCCGCTGCGAAGGCCCCACACCTGATGGCTGAGCTGAAGCTCTGCGCTATCGAGAGAGCTCCGCTCCCGAAGGGCGCCGGCCACAAACAAGAAATGACTCATGGAGATACTGCGGGGGTTGCGAGTTGCCCGCTGACGATGGTGGGGTGATCACCCGGTCTCATCTTGCGTGTGTCCTGGAACTCACAGAAACCTGGTGACGTGGAGACTCGTTCTCTTGTTTGAAGGATGCATCATGGGTTCCGGCTGGGGTGGGCCTTCGGACACCATGATGCTGCGAGGGCGGTGTTCAGGATCGAAAGTCGTCTTCCTCCCCGGTCAGCTCTTCGGTCTTATCCAGCAAGTCGTCGTCCATCTCGTCATCATCCAGTGTTTCCTCTTCCGGGATATTTCTCCGCATATCCTCCGCGATAGCGTCGCCTAACACCTCATCAATGCCCAATTCTTCCGCAAGGTCTTCGCTGACAGGTGCCCTGGATTTCGCAGTGGAGGATGGCGACTGAGGGGCAAGAGATGGGCTTGCCGCGGCAACACTGGGCGTCGGCCGAGTGCGTGTCTCCCCGCGAGCGGGCTTCCGAGGCCCAGACGCTTTTCGGGCGCCCACTCCCTTGGAGCTTTTCTTTGCGGGGCTTTTCTTTGCCGGGCGATGTCCCTTTTTGCGTCTAGCCGCCGCCTTGGATTTCTTGAGCTTGGCTCTCTTGTGTTTCTTGGCCGTGGTTTTTCTGGCTGCCTTCGCCCGAGATCGTCGCTTGGTTGGCCGCTTCACAATCTTCTTCCTCTTCTTCGCCATTCCTCCCCTCCCCTACGGCCCCTAAGCAATGTAGGATGCCTCGGCAACCCATCTAGCACAATCAGCTGCGCCTTGCAATATATCCCGTGTCGCTGATGTGCGAACCGGAACGGGTTAAGGCTCGACCCAAATATTTACGTAGGAGGGAAGGCTGTCCGCACCCTTAACGGTGTCAGCCCCTTCCATATCCGTGACACGGAGCCTAAATCGGAACAGCCGCCTGGCTGAAACCACGGGAGCGAGAAAGGAGGCTTGAGCAGTACCGGCATCGAGGAGGGACACTTTATGGCCTCTGATTTGGGCCCATTGGTACATCAGCAGATCGCCGTCAGGGTCCAAGCTCTGCAGTCCGTCCAAGACCACCTTGGTCCGCCCTCTAACGGTCTGATCGGGCCCCGCATTCGCAGTGGGCGGGTGATTGGGTTCAGCGTTCGCCTTGACCAGGATTTCGAGCGTACCTTGTATACCTTGATTGGTGACGGTCAGTAACGCTCGACCGTTCCCTGCGACCTGCATCAGGCGCTGCAAGCGGATCCTGACGACATTCTCGTCTGAGGTCTGATAGGTGCTGAAAGACTTCTCACCGTCGAGACGGCGGGTGACCCCATCCGAAAATTCTCCCACGACCGGCACCTCAAGGAGTTTCCCAATCGTTTGCAGCCGCCATGGCTTCGCCACATCGAAATCGATTCGGACGAGATCGGCGCCCGCTTTCACCTGGACCTCGATTTCATCAAACTCTATCCGTCCCGCCAGACGCCCTCTGGCCACCTCGGCCACGGCCAATAATCGCATCACGCCGAAGGCTTCAATCGGGACCTGCAGAGTGCCCCCGTAAGGGGGGGATTCTGAGTCAGTCGAGACGAGAGCTGGAGTGGCAAGTTGGAGAGGTGCCGGTTCTTCCTCCTGCTTATACCAGAAGTATTGGACCTTGACGATGCCGACCTCGTCGTGGAGGTCAACGCTGACGGGAAGGTCTTGCCCCGACTGCAGGACGGTGCCGGCGACTGGGGACGTGATCTCGAACGCCAAACCGAGAGGTGGACAGAGGGACACCACGAAGGCCAGCACAGGAGGACACCAGGAACGCACACTGACCAACATCATTAGACTCCGGGGGCGGAAGTATAGCAAGGCCCGGGAGGAGGTTCCACTGCAATGGCATGATCGACCTCGGAGACATTTACCTGGAAGAAGGAGCGGCCGCCTCTGTCGCGATCGCCGCGTGGAATCCTCGTCGCTCTCGGCGAGTACGTTGGGACTGGTTGGGGTCGGACGAAAGGTCTGAGGAGGCCGTTTGGGCCATGCCCCACAGGAATTCGCAACACCTTGATGATCTACCGGATTTTAGCGC
>JBHICF010000132.1:0-5962 GCA_046759485.1 Nitrospiraceae bacterium | reverse complement strand
TTGAGGTGTTGATCCTACACCGGTATGGTGAGATCGACATCGGCGAGAACATCGTGTTGATCGTGGTCGGCGCAGAGCATCGGGCAGATGCATTCCAGGCGTGCAAGTGGTGTATCGATGAACTTAAGCAGATCACGCCCATTTGGAAGCTCGAACACACGCTCGGCGGTGAAGTATGGGTCGAGGAGCATCCATGAGGACTGATCAACAGGAGCGCCAGACCGGTCGGATCACGGATACGTTCGGCCGTCCTTTGACGAGCCTCCGTCTCTCGGTGACGGACCGGTGCAACCTGCGCTGCAAGTATTGCATGCCGGAAGAGGAATACACGTGGTTGCCACGGGAGACCCTGCTGTCGTTTGAAGAAATGTGTACCCTGACCAGCCTATTCACGGAGCTCGGCGTGCACAAAGTGCGGATCACCGGTGGCGAGCCTCTCCTACGGCGGGACCTGTCGACGTTGATCACGATGCTGGTTAAGAATCAGGGGATCAGTGATCTGGCGCTGACGACGAACGGCATCCTATTGGCGGATCAGGCGCAAGCCCTGCACGATGCCGGTCTGCATCGTGTGACAGTCAGTCTGGACACACTCCAGCCGGAACGGTTCCGCGTCTTGACCAAGCGTGACGGACACGAGCGTGTTCTCGAGGGGATCGAAGCGGTGAGGAGAGTCGGGCTTAAGAGCCTCAAGCTCGATACCGTCGCCATCCGCGGGTACAACGATGACGAACTTGAGGATCTCATCGAGTACGGAAGGCGCGTGGATGCGGAGGTCCGCTTCATTGAGTACATGGACGTCGGGGGGGCAACGGATTGGTCAATGGACAAAGTCTTTCCGCAAGCGGCTATTCTTCATCGGTTGACCCAACGTTACGGGCGGATCGAACCGGTTTTCGAAGAGAGTGCATCACCGGCAACGCGGTTCGTCCTTCCAGATGGGACGACGTTTGGTGTGATAGCTTCGACGACCGTTCCGTTCTGTGCCACCTGTGACAGAAGCCGCCTGACTGCGGATGGTCTGTGGTACCTGTGTCTTTACGCAAAAGAAGGAATGGATTTGCGACGTCCGCTGCGCGCCGCTGTCTCCACGGAAGAGATCAAGGGTTTGATCACTTCGGGGTGGCGTGGGCGCAGAGATCGTGGGGCGGAAGAACGCAAGGAGCTTGAACAGGTCGGTCTGCGGGAAAAACTGATCGATATCCAGAAGCTCCGGGCGGATCCCCACCTCGAAATGCACGCCAGAGGGGGATGACGCGTCCAATCCTGTCCCCCTTCTCTCCGACCTGACCTCATGAACTTCTAAAATTAATGGTTTTGGAGAAGGTCCTAATGCCAATGGCTTGGGCGGAGAAGTTCGAGCAAGCCATCATGTTCTTGCGAGGAGCCTAACCCATCCCTCCGCTATACTGTAATTGTTGATTATGCAGGAAGCACAGCTCCTCACCATCCTCGGTATCGGCTTCGTGTTAGGGGCGCGGCATGCGCTGGACACCGACCACATCGTCGCGATCTCGACCATGCTGTCACGCCATCCGAACCTTCGGACCTCTGGGCTGATCGGATTCTCATGGGGGTGTGGTCATACAGCTGTGCTCCTCCTTGTCGGACTTGCCGTGTTGACTTTGAACCTTGCCATCCCTCGGTCTCTTGCCGCTGTCCTAGAGTTCGCCGTGGGCATCATGTTGGTGGTGCTAGGAGCCTCACTGGCACACACAATCTGGCGCGACCGGTGGCACCTACATTCACATCAACACGATGGCCAGACCCATCTCCACCTCCACAACCATGCATGGCAGGAGGACCATGCTCACCGACACTGGGTCGGGGGATATCTCCGGCCATTCTTGGTGGGAATGGTGCATGGGTTGGCTGGCTCTGCCGCACTCATACTTATCATCCTGTCCGCGGTCCGGACGCCATTGGAGGGAATGGCGTATATCTTCGTCTTTGGGATCGGGTCGATCCTTGGTATGATGGTTTTAGGGGTGCTTATTAGCCTCCCGATCCTCTTCTCAGCGTCCATCGGTCGACCGATCCAGATGGCCCTTCAGGGGCTGATTAGCGTCGGGAGCATAGGAGTCGGGGTGGCCATCATGGTCGGTGTTGTACTGCAGAGTCCGCTCAACTAGGTCCTTTCCCCTCGGTCTTCGGCTTCTCCTCTGTCCCGTGACCGGATCGCTGTAGTGTGTTGGCCAACTCTGTGCAATGCAAAAGGCTGATTCTAGATGCTTGATCTGGGCAACTATGCTATCCTTCGCCGATCGCTAAATGGGCCGGGAACCCACGTGAACCTTCCTCTCTCCCTCCAAGCACAGAAGTCTGCTGAGTGCCGAAGGGGGTGGATAGTACGTGCTTTGGTCCGCTAAGGGGTCCGCATGAAAATCCGGGTGTTGGGCTGTCATGGCTCCGATCAACTCCTGGAGGCCGACCGCAACGCGCGCCAGTGTCGGACGTGTGGCTTCCTCGTCAATGAGACTGTGATGGTCGATGCGGGGACGGTGGGAGCTGCCCTGCGACTCGACGAGCAAAAGAAGATCCAGCAAATCCTGCTTTCTCATCTGCACTTTGACCACGTCAGCGGACTGCCAACCTTGGCCGACAACCTCGTCGATGAAGTCACTGACCCCGTGGTGCTTACCAGTATCCCTGAGGTTCTTGATGGACTGCGTGCGTACTTGTTTAACGATGAGCTGTACCCGAACTTTTTCAAATTGCCGGACCCCCAACGTCCCATTTTCATGTCCCGCTCGGTTGAGGTCGATAAGGAGAGCGAAGTGTCAGGTCTCCATGTCAGGCCCATTAGAGTCAATCACCTGGTCCCTACCGTTGGCTTTGTAATTCGGGAAGGAGAGTCTTCCTTCCTCTATAGTGGCGATACGCATACCACAGATAAAATCTGGGCTGTGGCCGCGCGCGAGCGTACCCTCAAAGCGGCATTTATTGAGACCTCGTTTCCAGACAAGTTGGGAGACCTCGCCCGACTCAGCAAGCACCTCACCCCTTCCTTGCTCGCCCGCGAGTTTGAAAAGCTCGGACGCCCAGATCTGCCAGTGTACGTGTACCATCTGAAACCACGGTTCCGTGAAGAGATCAGACGCGAGCTGGACCAGCTCAATATTCGGAACTTGATGGTGTTGGACGAAGGGCAGGAAGTTCAACTCTAATCGCTCACGCATGGCCTGGTTCAAAAAACACGATTCCCCCAGTGCTGAGAGCCGCAAGCGCCCCAAGAGCGTCGAAGGCATGTGGCTGAAGTGCAATCATTGTCGAGAAATTGTGTACCGCAAAGAGGTTGATCGCAACAACAAGGTCTGTCCGAAGTGCGAGTATCATTTCCCCATATCCGTGCAGGAACGAATTGCTTTGCTCGTGGACTTCGGGACATTCAAGGAATGGGATACTGACATTGAACCTCAGGATCCGCTGGAGTTCAGTGACACACGATCCTACCGGGAACGGCTCAAAGCCCAGCAGGAGAAGACAGGCCGCAAGGATGCCATCTTGATTGGTGAGGGAGAAGTGAATGGCCACCGCGCCGTCCTCGGGGTCTTCGACTTCGGGTTCATGGGGGGGAGCATGGGATCCGTCGTCGGCGAGAAAATCTGCCGAGCCGCAGACCGCGCCTTGTCATCCAAGCTCCCTCTCGTGCTCGTCACGACTTCCGGAGGGGCCCGTATGCAGGAAGGTATTCTCTCGCTAATGCAGATGGCCAAGACCTCTGCGGCTGTCGCTCAGCTGGGAGAAGCACGTGTGCCCTTCATCTCCATACTCGCTGACCCCACATTTGGCGGGGTGACAGCCAGCGTTGCGATGTTGGGCGACGTCATCATGGCGGAGCCGAAGGCGTTGATCGGGTTCGCAGGCCCTCGGGTCATCGAGCAAACGATCAAACAGCAGCTTCCAGATTCTTTCCAGCGGTCCGAGTTTCTTTTGCAGCACGGCATGATTGATATGATCGTGGAGCGGAAGCGTCTCAAGGAGACCTTGAGCATGCTCCTAAGTCACTTGTAGGGACCCGGTCCGCGCCGCCGTACGATGTCCTTATCGTACCTCGAGTCGATCGATTTCCTATACGCCCTTCAAAAGCACGGCATCAAGCTTGGCCTCGAGGCCATTCAGGCCCTGCTTAGGCGCGTGGGTCAACCCCACCAACGGTATCCTTCCCTCCACATTGCGGGAACCAATGGCAAAGGCTCGACCGCAGCGATGATCGCAGCCATGCTGCAGGCTGCCGGTCATCGCGTGGGCCTGTACACGTCTCCCCATCTAATAGATTTCCGGGAACGCATCCGAGTCAACGGAGAGCCGATCCCTGAGGCTGTCGTCGCAAGGCTGACCCAATCCCTGTGCAAGATCGTGGGAGGCGAGGTCCAGCCGACGTTTTTTGAGTTTACCACCGCGCTAGCTCTGCTATACTTCGCCGACTCAGATGTCGAGGTTGCTGTCGTCGAGGTTGGGATGGGTGGACGGCTTGACGCGACCAATGTCCTGACTCCTCTCGTGTCCGCCATTACCAATATCTCGATCGATCATCAACTCTATCTGGGAAATACGATTGGGTCGATCGCGACGGAGAAGGCAGGAATTATCAAACCCCAGGTGCCGGTTGTGGTCGGCCCACTCTCCTCCGAGGCAGCGGAGGTGATCGAGCATATCGCGGAAGAACGGGGAGCTCCGCTCTACCATGTCAACCGAGACTTTCGAGCTCTGGGTGAAAGTCCGCACGAGTTCAATTACAGAGGACTTGAACGATCGTACTCGGCCCTCTCTTGTTCCCTGGAGGGAGCCCATCAGCTTGATAATGCTGCTTGCGCCCTCGCCATGCTGGAACTGGCGTGCTCCCGCGGCATAGGACTGTCTGAGGACGCGATCCGGTCCGGCCTCAAGGCGGTTTGTTGGGAAGGCCGCCTTGAGCATGTCGAAAGACAGCCCGATCTGATTCTTGATGGAGCCCATAATCCGGCGGCGGCCACTGCGGTAGCTGCCTATTTGGCTACCTACCGTGACGCCCATCCCAAATCTCGCGTGGTCATGGTGATCGGGATGATGTGCGATAAAGACCATCGCCGGTTTCTCCAGACAGTCCTGCCCTATGCTGACGAGGTGGTCTTGACGCAAGCCGACATCCCGAGAGCGGCCACGTGTGAAGAGCTCCGATCCGCAATGGGGGAACGGGCGACGACGGCTCAGGCCGCACCGATTGCTGCGGATGGCTTAACTCTAGCCAGACGGTTGGCGGGATCTGAGGACCTGATCCTGGTCACCGGCTCGCTGATGCTCGTTGGTGAGTTCAAAGCGCTCCTCCGTGGCTGTAGCCTTTCTCCGCTGCGAGACTGAGATGGGCCGTTGCTCACGGTCGGTCATCGGCCTTGCCTGCCTCCTTAGCCTCTGCATGCCGGGAATCTTCCTGCAAGGGGCAGTGGCTGCGGTAGGTGACGAGAAGACAGCTGTCCCGCCTGCCTCAGAATCGTCCGAGCCCGTCGAAATCACTGCTGACCGCACGTCCTATGACAAAGAGACCGAGACCTTGGAGGCCGATGGCTCCGTGGTGATTGTACAGGGGCCGGTGCGACTGACGGCTGACCACGCCATCCTCGAGCTGCTCACTGGCAATGTCACGGCGACTGGCCAGGTCTACCTGGTCAAACAGACCTCCGAGCTGTGGGCGGAACGTTTGCAGCTGAATCTCAACACGGAGATGGGCGTGGTCACGAATGGCCGACTGTTTACAAAGGAAACCAATACGACCGTGATTGCGCGGCAGATTCAACGATTCTCGGAAGACCACTACCGTGCGAAAGAGGGCTCATTTACCAACTGCGACGTGATGGAAGGCAAGACGCCAGCCTGGAGGTTCAGATTTGAGGACGTTGACCTGGAACAAGGGGACAGCGTCTACATGAGAAAGGTGTGGTTCTGCGTGAACGATGTTCCCGTCATCCCGTTTCCAACCTTCAGG
>JBHICF010000131.1:0-5975 GCA_046759485.1 Nitrospiraceae bacterium | reverse complement strand
CACTCCGTCTCGGTTTGACAGACAGCAGTCCCTCGCCTACAATCACGCACCGTGAAACAGCTCGCCATCAGCGCCTTCGACGAGAGCGCCGAGGTTAAACGAAAATTTGTCCGTGACTACGCCGACCGGATCGCGCAACTGGCGCAGACGGTCGCCCGCGCGTTGCGCGAAGGCCGCAAGATCATGCTGTTCGGCAATGGGGGCAGCGCGACTGATGCCTCCCATCTTGCCGCGGAATTTGTTGGTCGATATCACCGCGATCGTGCGCCTCTCCCTGCCCTCGCCCTCGGTACCGACATGGCAGCCGTGACCTGCATCGCCAACGACTACGACTATACGGAAATCTTCGCCCGCCAGATCAAAGCCCACGGCCAGAAAGGAGACGTTGCCATTGCCATGAGTACGAGCGGCAACTCGGCCAATGTGCTCAAGGCTGTCGAGGTCGCCCGTGGCTTTGGTCTGATCACGGTTGGGTGGACAGGCGGGACCGGTGGTAAATTGGCGGAGCTTGTTGATCACCCCTTCATTGTTCCGTCTACCGTCACCGCGCGGATTCAGGAGTGTCATATTACGCTCGGCCATGTGTTGTGCGAGCTGATTGAAGAAGGTGTGTTTGGGCAAGACTCCTGACAGGGGCCAATCCCGGGTTCAGCCCCGTACCTCGCTGACTCCGCGCAAAGCGCAGCCACCAATCGATCTGTCTAAGCTCAGGACCTATCCGCTCGGTCGCCGTCGTAGCAAGGTCCGCCTAGCGGATTCCGGCACTCCTTGGCGAACTGGCGAGTCTCTCCGCAAGTTCCTGAGCTCTCTGCCTGATCTCCTCGCGGTCCAGACCCTCCGGGCCGTCTCCCAAGCAATTGTGCGCGCGCATCGACGAGGGCGGCCTGTGATTGTCGGGATGGGCGCGCACCCCACGAAGGTGGGACTCAACCCGATCCTTGTAGACCTGATGGAACGGGGCATCGTGACCGCGCTGGCGGCCAACGGCGCCGTCATCATTCATGATTTCGAGCTGGCTTTGATGGGGCACACGTCAGAGGACGTGGAGGCCGAAATCGATTCCGGCCGCTTTGGCATGGCAGAAGAAACCGGCCGGATACTCAACGAAGCGATTGTTCGCGGATATAAGGAAGGACAAGGGCTCGGCGAGGCGGTCGGGCACTACATCAACCGCTACAAGGGCCAATTCCCCCATCGCCACGTCAGCCTGCTCGCGACCGGAGCCAGGCTCGGTATTCCCGTCACGGTCCATGTGGCGCTCGGGACCGATATCATCCATATGCATCCGTCTGCAGATGGAGCCGCAATCGGCGCTGGGTCGCTACTCGACTTTCGGAAGCTCGCCGCGGTGGTTACGGGGATGGAGGGAGGCGTATACTTGAACCTCGGATCAGCTGTCATCCTGCCAGAGGTCTTTCTCAAAACCGTGACATTGGGCCGGAACCTGGGTCATCCACTGACAAACATCACGACGGCCAACTTGGATTTCCTTCCTCACTATCGGCCCACGACGAACGTCGTGAAGAGGCCGACTCAGAAAGGTGGCCGCGGCTATACGCTCGTCGGCCATCACGAGATTATGGTACCGTTGCTGGCAGCGTCAGTGATTGAAGAACTCGGCCGCTGAAGTGAACCGCGCCCTTGCGGTCTTCTAATCAGGCTTCATATTTTCTTGATGTTGAACCGCTTCCGAACCCTCTTGCTGATCCTTCCGGCTGTCGTCTCGAGTGTAGTCGTCCATGCAACCCCGACCGTCGATGAACTTCCTGACTTAACCGGAGGGGTGATTCCTCTCCTCTATAATGATCCGGCGGCTGGTTTCGGTAGTGGCGGGGAGCTATTTTCCGGGGGCCAGTTGTCCTCGCGTGGCGACGTTCGGTTCTTCGTTCGCGTCAAAAACCAATCGGGGGATCCCGTCGAGGCTGATACGCTTGTTGTCGTGGTGCAGAAAATTCAGGAAATGGCTCGCCTGCGAGACGTGACAACTCAACTCGAGGTTGTGGGTGCCGATGGCGAAACGGAGGATGGGAAGCCGTATTTCTACGTTCCGATGGGAGACCGATCCGAACTGGAACCCTATGGCGAGAGTGAGGCGTTTGAACTTGAGATCCGGAATCCGGATCTCCTTCGACTCTATCCGCCGGTTCTCCGGGTGCGCGGCGTGCGTCGCACCGCTTCTCAGGCTCATCAGGAAATGCTTCGGACCCTCGTCGAACAAGGTGTTCTCACGCCAGAACAAGCGCGAGATGCGCTTGAGTCACCGCCCGAACAGTGATACGAGAGCAAACTGGTCTGGGGTTACCCCGACGGAGACGTGCAAGCAAGATCCTATTGTGTAATCACTGGAGTCTCTTTCAGAAGGATATGGAGGATGCGTGGCTAGCTTCAAGAAGACTTCTGTGACTGTCCTCATGCTCTTAGGTATGGTTGCCTTTGGTGCATTGCCAACCATCGGTGAGCATAGTCTCCCCACCCCTGAACCAGTGAGTGGGCGTCCTGTCAAAGCCGAAGAGATCCTCCCCGCCGATGTGCTTGCCAGAGTCGCGCTCCTCCGTGACGAGGTTGAGGTCCTCCGCTTTGAGATGGGGAAACCCAAGGATTCCCGGACTCGTCGGGTAGCGATACATGCCGCTCCACACGAGGTCTACTTCCAGGCGATCACGCTGTATCTGAAGGCGAACCGTCTGGCCCTGGAATTGACAGGGAGCACAGGGATGCACCCGAGGGGTGTGTCGCCGCTCAAAATACGCCCATTCCATATATGGAAGACCGTCGATGCTGCCTATGAGCGCATCCTGGCTGTGAAGCGGGAACTGGGGATCACCAATTCAGTCGCGGAGCATCCACAAGACCCTTCCACTACCCCCACCGACGTGGGCCGCGCCATCGTGAGCGCCAATCGACAGATCAACCTTTTGCTGGAACGGCGATTCTCCCCGAGCGATGTGTTCCAACAAGTGACGGTTGCAAGCCGCTATGCAGAGACCCTGCTTGCACGGTTTCCAGGCGCGAAGACAAGACCGGATCCTCCCCCTTTCGAGCGAGGCAAGGCACCAAAGGACGTTCTGTTCCGGCTGGCAGATTGTTATAAACGTCTCGAGACCGTCGCCTACCGATCTGGCCTTGAGGTGCTGCATCTTGACACGAGCACGCTCGAGGAATGGGAAGTCCAGCCAGGCGACGTCTACGATATGGCTACCCTTCTCGTATCGGATCTCTCGTATATTCATGTCCAGGCGAAGGGTGCCAAGTCTCCGAGGATGGTCTCCTATCCGGGCCGCAAATTTCCTTCGCACGTCTATCAACAGGCCGGCGTGCTGTGTGACCAGCTTACCGTTCTCGGAGAGCTGGCGGAAGCAAACCCAGATTGGCTCCAACGCTAACCGACTGGATGTGAGACTGGAGACCGGTGGCTACTGATTCTGAGAGAAGCGTGATGGTGCGGACTCGATCCTGTCAACTCCCCTCCTACCGCAACCATAGACTGCAACGATACTGGGCAGAGTTAAATGCCCGCTATTTTTGTGGTGCACTCCCGGCGATTGACATCACGTGGAGTCACCGGCTGACGTGCTCCACGGGCATGTTCGTCAGTCACTGGGGGCCCAGATCCCAGGTGGATGACTCTTCGGAGAGACAGCGTGCGCAACGGCAGATCCGACTGTCAGCGCCGTTGCTCCAGCGCCAAACGAAACACGAACTGATCGGCACGCTCGCCCACGAAATGATTCACCAGTGGCAGTTCGACGTGCTGAAGCGATGGCCGAATCACGGCAGTGATTTCCGCCGTAAAATGAGCTTGATGATTCGTGATGGTTTGACGATCACCATTCATCACGAACTCCATGAAGCGGTCCAGGCACTGGCGAGGTACGCCTGGCAGTGTCGGCAATGCAGCAGGGTCTACCATCGACATCGCCGGACCATTAAGCCTCGCTATCACCGTTGCGGAGCCTGCCGTGGATCGCTGAGAGAGCTCCCGGCTGCAGAGGTGACTCGTCCAAGGTCATCGCGACCCGAAGTTGGTCGCTGGAGATCCCCGACTTCCAGCCGGGGGACGTTCAGGCATCCATCGGGTGATGCGCGTCCAGCTCAGCTCGGACTGAAATTTTAACGCCATGACGAGTTCTAGCCATGGTCCGGTGGCCTCGGCAAATCATGTTCGGCGATGTCGACGCCATGTTCGCCTCTGCGGCGATTGTCGCCAATCCTTCCCTTGCGGGGAAACTCGTGGCCGTCGGGAACCCGCCGCCTCGAGGAATTATTACCGCCGCCAGCTACGCGGCTCGCCGTCACGGAGTGGCGGCAGCGATGCCAACAGCCCACGCACTCCGACTCTGCCCTGACCTCACCCTGGTTCCCCCGGATCGCCCACTTTATCAGCGTTTGCATGAGCGCATGCGCACAGTCACAGATCGTTTCTTCCCAACGACGGAGTGGACCAGCATCGATGAATTTTACGCCGAGTCCACCGATCTCCAGTCCATCTATCCCGATCCACTCGTACTCGCCCGGGGCGTTAAGGAAGCGATTGTAGAGATGACGGGCCTCCGCTGCACACTGGCAGTGGCCACTGGCAAGACCGTCGCAAAGGTAGCGGCAGATTGCCATAAACCGGACGGGCTCGTTGTGATTTCCCCCGGCACTGAGGCGGCATTTCTTGCACCTCAGCCAGTCGGGGCGATACCGGGGATTGGCCCGAAAACCTCGGCCGAATTAGACCGCATCGGGATTCATTCCATCGGCGATTTACTAGATGCGCGGTTCGAGCCGATGCTCAGACGTCGGTGGGGGAGCCGCCTGCTTGCCTTGCAAAGCCTTGCTCGTGGAGTAGATACGGACGCGGTCGTACGGAATCGGGACCACAAAAGTCTCGGGCATGAATCGACGTTTGACCAGGACACTGATGACGTGAGGTGTCTCGAACGAACTGTCCGGAGCTTCCTCAGCGACCTTTCCCACGACCTTCGGATGGAGGGCTTGGCAGCACGGGCATTCGTCGTTAAGCTCAAGGACTCACAATTCAAGGTCACAACGCGACAGCGGCGCTTCTCCAGGCCACTCAACTACGATCCAGCCATGTGGCCGGAGATCCGCGCTGCGCTTCGGAGCCTGACCGTCCTCGGAACGCGCTATCGCCTTGTCGGTCTTTCCTTTTCAGGATTGTGTCCCGCAACAGCCGACCTGTATGAACAGCGTAGTTCGAGGGCGGTCGCGGCCATGGACACCATCATTGAGCGTCACGGCTCGCGCATCATGAGACTTGGCGAGACTCCACGGGAGAACTAACGAAGCTGGCGGGTGTGCCGATGGGTGCCCTCACTCGGTGGAAAAAGAACCCTGCGCGGTGCTCCGACCGGTCGACCTGAATGGCCCTGCAGACAGGGAAACTCAGCCCTCCTTTCGGCTACTGGACGGCCGAACTGAGTTCAAGAAGGCTTCGACCTCCTGGATCACCACCGCTTGTTCATCTGGAGTGAGCTTCTCCCAATGTTCCCTGAGCGGCTCGAAGTATCGTCTGATCGACGTGTAGAGGCTATAGGCTTTGCTCCCCTGTTGGCTATCCCCATTCCCCATGTTCGTGCTTCCTCTATGACCCTATCCGGGTCTACCCAGGTCCAACGAAAGGCGCTCTGTCCCCACCTGATGCCTCTTGTTGCGCCATGCCCTCAGCGTCTAAACGCGTCCTTCGATTTAAGCACGTCTTTCAACAGATCATCTGCGAGCTTAGCCGCCTTGCGGCGGCGGTACCAGTGGCGCACCACCATGGCCAGGGTAAGGCCCACGACGAAGACTACACCCATGACTGTGGGATCGCTCATATGCACAGTGTAATCAATCTCCCATGTGGGAACAAGCCGTTGGCGCTTAGGCAGGGGGTCAGGAAAGAATCTGGCCGTTGAATCCCGAACGCCTCGAGACTATGATGACGAGAACCTCAGGAGCCCGCGACCGTCATGAGCGAGAAGATCAAG
>JBHICF010000130.1:0-6016 GCA_046759485.1 Nitrospiraceae bacterium | reverse complement strand
TCCGAGGACGTGATGCGCCGGGGCAACGTTACGCATGCTTAGGCGTTGTCATTCGCCAATGCGGGCCACCCCCGCCTGCGCTGCGCTCCGGCGGCGGGACCCCGGCCAGACGCAAGCCAGATGTCGCCTGCCTCGGAAGGAACCCCCTCCTCGCTCTTGGCGACATCGGACCTTGGACTCTAAGCCGTGAACGGTGAACTGTGAACTATAAACTCTGAATTCTCAACCCTCAACCCTCAACCCTAAGCCATGTTATTAGCCATTGACGTCGGAAATACGAGCACGATGCTGGGGCTCTTCCGGGGACGGGAGCTCTTACACCATTGGCGTGTTGCCACGCGGCGAGAGGGGACAACCGATGAGTATGGGATCCTCGTGAAAAATCTCTTCGAGGTCGTGGAGATCCCGCGGACGGCAGTGACCGGTGTGATCATGGCCTCGGTGGTGCCGCCGCTGCAGCCCGTCTTTGAAGAGATGGTCAAGGCCTACTTCCATGTGACTCCGGTGGTGGTGGGTCCTGGGATCCGGACCGGGATGTCGGTCCTTTACGACAGTCCTCGCGAGGTGGGGGCAGACCGCATCGTCAACGCCATCGCCGCCTATGAAACCTATGGCGGTCCCGCCATCGTGGTCGATTTTGGAACCGCCACGACCTTTGATGCAATTTCGGCAAAGGGAGAGTACCTTGGAGGAGTGATCGCGCCGGGGATCGGCATCTCGTCCGAGGCCCTTTTCGAGCGGGCCGCCAAGCTCCCGCGCGTCGAGATCGTTAGCCCGAAAGGGGTGATTGGGAAAACTACGGTGGGAAGTATGCAATCCGGCCTCTTTTACGGTTACATCGGCCTGGTCGACGGCATTGTGCGTCGCATGGTCAAGGAGATGGAACGCGAGCCGGTCGTCATTGGCACCGGCGGTATGGCCCATCTCATTCTCGCCGAGTCAGAGACCGTCCAGCAGATCGATCCCTTCCTGACCCTCAAGGGCCTCCAAATCCTCTACGAACGGAATCGGTGAGAGGATGCCTCAAAAATGGCTGGCCGGTTCTTAAGCTGCAGCTACTTCCATCGAGCAGTGACTTGACCCCACAACCACAAAAGCAAATTCTTATCTCCTCGTCGCATGGAGGACAAGAGCACGATGGAGACTTATTTCGCGTATGGCTCCAACCTGCTCAAGAAGCAGATGGAAGCTCGTTGTCCTTCCGTCCGATTCATCGGGACGGGGGAGGTGCCCGGCTACGAATTGTGCTTTCCCCGTGCTTCCGATCGATGGAACGGCGGGGTCGCCGGGTTGAGGAGGGATCCGGGGGGCAAAGTTGAGGGAGCCCTATACGAGCTCACCGAAAGCGATCTTGCAAGATTGGATCATGTCGAGGGCGTCGCTGAGGGTGAGTACCGGAGAGAAAGAGCCAAAGTCATTTTGAAAGACAAATCGGAGGTCGAGGCCTGGATATACTTCGCGAATGTTCAGGGCGAAGGGTCTTTCAAGCCATCGGAAGAGTACATTAATGTGATGATCCGAGGTGCACAGGATTGCGGCCTTTCTCCCGAAGTTGTCGCGGGGCTCCAAAAAATCAAGGATTCTCTTGCCACGCGATAAACTCGATCACAAAGCACTCGTTTCGATGAAGAACGTTCCCTCTGGTATCGTTGAATGAGTATGCGCCCGCGCTTGCATGTCCAGAATATCTTCGATGCCCTTAATCCGAACGGGATGGGTGTCAGCGGCGATCTAAAGCTAAGGTGTCTTCACCTTCAGAAACGAGTGTTCGCACTCGCGAAGCCGGGTGACGTCGTCGCGGTCAGCGCTGATTGTTCGCCAGCCTTTGTTGAGTATATGACGCGCACCACAAGCGTGTCTGACGTAATCCCTCTCCGCCATCAGGTCAGTGCTGATCCGCAGAGAAATCTTAACTCGCAATCCGTTTTTGAGGCGCTGGCGCACTCTGCTCATTGGGAAGCGGCTCGCCAACGGCATCCGGTTCTCAGCCCGTACATAAAATCAGCCGAGATCTATAGGGTTTCCGAGACCGCGGGGATTGCCGTTTCGGACAGCGAGAACCAGGCGACTAAGGACGTTGAGTTCTCGGACAAAATGAACGACAAAGCGGTGTTCTACGAGGAGTGCGAGGAGATGGGAATTCCGGTGCCCCGACACTGGGTGTTCAATGGCAGAGCGCTTGCGGACCAGGTTCTCCAGCTGCTGGCGGTCGGCCATGGTCCTCTCATTCTCCGACAAACCCGAAGTGGAGGGACGGCTGGCAACATCACCGCCGATCGAACCGTCTCGAAATACCGCGTGCCGGAACTAAGGGCAGGGGTGCTCAGCGACAAAGAGTTCGTGAAGGTTCTCCAGGAGTTTGGTCGGAGTAGCTTCTCCGATCAGTTTGTGGTGACAGAGTTTCTTGACCTGTACGCGTCTCCTGGCACGCTGTTTTACTCCGACGAGGCAGGCGTGACCGTGATCTCTCATACCTATCAAATCCTCGATAAGAACCGCGTCTTCCTTGGTTTCAGCTTTCCCATCGAAGACGAAAGGATCTGCGGGCACTTTCCATCAATCGAGGAATGGGTTCATCGCCTGATGGAACCGTGGTGGCAGCGAGGCTACCGAGGCTATGGAAATATCGATTGGATGGTTACGAAGGACGGTGAGAGTTTTCTCGCCGAACGCAATGCCAGACAAACAGGAGTCATTCCGCCTCTTGCGATTGCGAATGCACTCTTGGGACACGACCGAGCATCCCCCTGCGTGGTTGCACCAGAAACCTCCATCGTGACGCGAGATTCTCTACACGTCCGTAAGGCGATGACCTTTGAGCAAGTCTATGGAGAATTGGAGAAACGGAAACTTCTATGGGAACAAAGCGACCACGGTGAAGGCGTCATCGTCTCCATTCCTCCTTCGCCGGAGTTTGGGATCCACTCAATAGGGATCCTGGCAATCGGCGCCAGCGGGTCAACGGCTCATGAGATCCACGATCAGGCGTTGCATGCATTAGGCACGGCGAAGAGCGAACTGCTGTTCGCGGCGGAACGGTGACGCCGTGGCTCAGTGTAAGATATCGGAGATGGGTTCTCCGAGGGCTCAAGTATGCGAAAGTCGGTAATGCTCCCAGTCCTCGCTCTGCTTCTGTGTATTCCTCTCTTGGGCCAAGAGAGGGTCCATTCTGTCTCGGAGCGGGTATCTCCAGCCATTGTGCAGATTGAGACCGAGGAAGGGATAGGCGCGGGTTTTATCGTGAGGGATGACGGGACTATTGTTACGGCATTGGGTGTCATTGATAGGGCTGCTCAAGTAACGGTTACGGGCGAATCAGGGCGAGTTTTTGACAATGTAAGCTTGTTGGTCAAGGATGAAAGAAGAGGCATCGCGATCATAAGGGTTCCCGGTTTTGGATTGCCTACGGTCAAGCTTGGCGACTCCGACAATCTTGCGGAACAGCAGATCTTGATGATTGGGCGGCCTTTGGCCGCAGAGGGACGAAGTCTGACCAACCAGCCCGGTCGAGTCTTGGGTGTCAACTATTCTGACCGTGGGCACAAAATCATTACGATCGAAGAACCAATTCCAAACGACGCCCTCGGTGGGCCGATCGTGGACGCCGAGGGAAGAGCGATTGCTGTCGTGGTATTCCAAGAGGATCGAAATCTCGCGATTCCGATCAATGATGTTCGGGGTCTTTTGGATTACGTCGAACATACGCAGCCGATCAGGCAGTGGGCAAGCGAGCCCGCATCTGAAAGCCCCTGGCACCGGTTCCTTCTTTTTTGGAGTGGTCTTCTTGCGACCATTTGGAGTTTCTACCCATGGCTGATCGCCGCGTTGGTCGCAGGATTCGTGATCTACTGTCTGATAAGTCTGCGATATTCGCTGTTGGCAAGCAGGGCCGCAAAAGAACCGCGGCTCGCTCCTATTTCGGTGAGTGGCAAGCGTTCTGCTGAGTTCAGCGTGCGTGAGGCCGCCATTGTGCTGGATTCGCATATATCCAGGCTTAATAAGACCACGGCACAACAGCAAAGAGACATCCATGAGAAAGCGATCGCATTACTAAGCCGGGTCGATCTTCCCGGGGAAAATATCCGAATGCTTCTCAATGCTCGTGTCGATGTTCAACTACATCCGCTCCGGCTCTCGGAGCTCAGGTTGCCAGAAGTGGCAGAAATCGGAGGCTTCAGAATTCCGATCGGACTGATGGCAAGGCTGGTCAAGAAACTTTTCGGCTGGATCCCCATGCCCTCGCGCGATCGGTATCGCAAGAACCTGATTCATGTTTCTTTGATGACCGTGGGCTCCGATGCTCATCTTGTCGTCGAGCGGGATGGCCAATACCTTGCGTCGTCCGCTAGAATTGACTCGGCAGGATCGGATACCGAGGCAGATCAGACAACTGGGTTTACTAAGACCGGGGAGGTCGATTTGCTGCGCGAATCGGTCTTCATGATTCTCGAACTCACGCAAGACGAGAGGCTGCCAGGCAGGAATTGGCTCGGCAAGAAGCACTTTGTGGACGGACTTGAGCAGCTGGATCAGTCGCTGCTCACAGGAAACGACAAGTCAATGAATCAAGCCATTAACAGTATCTTCCATGCGGCTGAAGTGGATGAGGCGAATCACGAGGCCGTGTATATCAAGGGCCACATACTAGTTGCCAGACGAGAGGAGAATTCGAATGCGCTCGCCGAGGTGCTTCTGACGCGTGCCTTGGACACGAAGAAGTCCCGTTTGAAGGCCCTGACCCATGCCGGACTCGTGAATTGTTACGCGCAGCAGCGCTTTCGTTTGGCAAAGCGTAAAGCCGAGGTTTTGGAAAAAGCCCAGGCGCACGTCGGCAAGGCTTATGAGTGTTGGAGGGAAGTGACGCAGGAACGATCTCACCCGTGGATCCTTGCGGCGGATGCGTTTGTTCGAGTGTTGACAGCGATGAACTTGGAAGAGACGAACGGAGACAAGGATGAAACAACACAATTGTATCGTGGTGCGGCGAAGCTGTATTACGAAGCTCTCAAACTAGATGAGAACAATAGTGCGTACTCCAACGCACTAGGCTTTTCTTTACTCAAGTTGGTGGAGCAGCCAGAGCTGGACATACCGATCCCCCCGGAAAAATTCAACGTTCCCCAAAAGTCTGAACACTACTTCCAGAAGTCCCTGGTACTGGATCCTTCGAACAAGCTCACCCATGCGAATCTCTGCCTGCTCTACGCAACCGAGTGGTACCGGAACAAGGATAAAGAGAAATACCTCGACGAGTGTCGCAGGCACGGCTCGGATGCAGTGAAGCTCGATCCCAAGTACGTCCATGGGTACCGCGATCTTGGATTGAGTCTTCTGAAGTATCGAGAGATCGAGGAAGCATGCTCCTACCTCAAGAAAGCGATGCACCTCGCTTCGGACAGTGAAAAGAAAAGGGAGATCGAGAGTGAGGTGAAAACAGTCCTCAACCAAGAGCGGATCAGCAAAGAAAACTGGTGTGATTAAACACGACCAGATAAGGGAAAAGGGGATCCGGGAAAGGGGATAATCCAAATATTGACATCCGGAAGCAGAGAGGTTGGTGTCAGGCTTGACTAAGTTGACTAAGTTAACCGATGCTCCACGACCTTTGATGCAATTTCGGCAAAGGGAGAGTACCTTGGAGGAGTGATCGCGCCGGGGATCGGCATCTCGTCCGAGGCCCTTTTCGAGCGGGCCGCCAAGCTCCCGCGCGTCGAGATCGTTAGCCCGAAAGGGGTGATTGGGAAAACTACGGTGGGAAGTATGCAATCCGGCCTCTTTTACGGTTACATCGGCCTGGTCGACGGCATTGTGCGTCGCATGGTCAAGGAGATGGAACGCGAGCCGGTCGTCATTGGCACCGGCGGTATGGCCCATCTCATTCTCGCCGAGTCAGAGACCGTCCAGCAGATCGATCCCTTCCTGACCCTCAAGGGCCTCCAAATCCTCTACGAACGGAATCGGTGAGAGGAAGATCCAGAATTGTCTCGCCCGCTCTTCGCTACTTCCGCCCCTTGCG
>JBHICF010000129.1:0-6017 GCA_046759485.1 Nitrospiraceae bacterium | reverse complement strand
AACCGATCAAACTTCTGCGGTGAGAGTTTGGCGGCGTCCCGGCTGCGCTCGAGCAGATCTAAAACCAAACTACCGTGGAGACTGGCCGCTTCATCGGGAGAGAGGGGAGGACACAGACGCGTCTTGACTTGGCCCGGGATGGGCGCCTTCGCAAAGATGACAAGCGCCGCGTGAGGATGGGATGATCCAATCGACTTGGTCACCTAATCGCCTGAGGATCCAAAGTACCAACGCTACCTGACTGCGCGATACCACCGGCTTAAGGTATGGGGGCTGGCGCCTATCCAATACAGGAACCGAAGGGTCCACATCAAGACAATTGTACGGATGGCCCCGTGTGTGCTCCAGCGTCGATAGGACGTGACGACGACTGACCGAAGGGCAGCGAGACGACCGGCTCCTCTCAAGCGAGACGTGAACTCGATATCCTCCATGATGGGAATATCCGAGAATCCGCCCAGCCGCTCGAAGACGGCGTGCCTTACAAAGATGGCGTGATCGCCGGTGGCGATGCCAGAGAGGCGCGACCGGAGATTCATCATGCGCGCGATCAGCCGACTCAGCCCTGTGTCGACTTCAAACCGGACGTCGAATCGGCCCCCCACGCACAGTGGATCATCCAGCGCGTGCTCGATGACTTGCCTGGCATCGCCCGGTAACCGCGAATCGGCATGGAGGAACACCAGCACATCCGCCACGCTTGCAGCGGCCCCGGCGTTCATCTGGCGAGAGCGTCCTGCTGTGGAGGTCAGCAAGGAGATTGGACACGGTGGGGCAGCTGCTGACCTATAGGTCGTCACGATGTCGGTGGTGCGATCCTCGCTGCCTCCGTCCACGACGACCACTTCATCGAAGCCGAGACCGGCTGTCCTGGCCAGCGTGGCCGGCAGCTGGGGCTCCTCATTCAGGGTTGGAATCACGACGGCAACTTTCATGGTGGGCGTTGCAGTGGGGCCCGATGCGAGGGTGTCTGACCCGGACTAGGAGCGCGTGGTGCTTTTGAACATGAAGAAGGCGACGAGGAGGACCGTGATCCAGAACACCACTTGCTTGTGCCAGAAGAGAACTTCGCCGTAATGGACGAATCCCAGCGCCAAGGCCACTGCTGCAGCAATCACCGCGTACCGGGTGGGCGGATGTTCAAGAACCGCGTGGGCCCAAATCGCCAAGCCGGCCGCATACATGATAAACGGCACAACGTTGATCTCATAGCCGCCGCTCAGGGATAACAAGACGTTGAGAAACCCGATGAACATCAAGGCGGTGCCAATCATCTTGGCCGCGACGTTCATGTGGACGCTCTCCTCGGAATCGGTGTCTTGCTCTGGCGCCGGGTGGCGGGGGATCGGGTCCTGTGCGGGTGGGGATCCGGGCTGTTCGTGTTCGTCGTCAGGTGCCATGGAGTGCAATCTCATGCCTTGAACTGCTTGCTGAGTGTCAGACCTTGGCGCTGGTAGGAAGAACCTAAGGCCTCCCCATACGTCTGAGTCGGTGTCTCGAGCATTCTGTCGTAGACAATTTTGAAGAACGTTTGCCCGTCGTGGATCAGGAATGGCACGTCATGGGGGCGAACCTCCAACACGACCTGTGTGCCGAAGATCTCCCCGCGGCCGTAGCCGAAGCCCGGGTCGAAGAACCCGGCATAGTGGGTGCGAAGCTCGCCGCAGGCAGCCTCGTAGGCGACCATTTCAGCGGCGTAGCCAGGCGGCACGCGTATCCGCTCTTTCGAGGCCAGAATGTAGAACTCCTCAGGCTCAAGCAAGAGGCTATCGTTTCGAAGCCGGTGGAGAGGTTCCCAAAAGTCCAGCGCGGCATAATGGCCTGACTTTGAAAGATCAATAACGTGGCTGTTCTTCTTCGCCCGGTATCCGACGATCGTCTTGTGTCCGTCCTCCGAACCCGTCAAGTCCACGCGCAGAAACAGCCCTCGGCCCGTCCGTAAGAGACGTGAGGCCACAGGCTTCTCCTCGGCCACATTGTGATACAACACCGGCGTCTTCCGATGAATCGTGCGAATAGAGAAATCGGAGACGGTCGTTGGCCCACGCATGAACCGGATTTGATTCAAGCAGAGGCCGGTTTTGAGTTTGATGGTAAACGAGCGAGGCACGATCTCGAGATACAGCGGGCCAGAATACCCCGCTCGAATTTCGTCGAAGCCGGCATTCAGATCTGTGATGACTCGGGTAAACACGTCCAGGCGGCCGGTGGTGCTCTTGGGGTTCGTCCGGGCGCGCAGGGTCTGAGGCAGGTGGAGACTTTCGAGGAGCGGGACGAGGTACACGTGGCCCTTTTCCAGAATCGCGCCCTCGGTCAAGTCCATCTCATACATCACGAGGTCGGACTGGTAAAAGTCCAGGACGTTCAACCGGTTCTTGATCTCGGAACGTTCCGGCAGGAAGCTGCTCAGTAAACGGTAAGCCTTGGTGCCCAAGCGCAGATCGAGGCTCGCGGGCTGGATCTGTCTCTCATCGATGGGCACATCAGCGCGAATGACCCCGTCAGCGACAAGTTGCTTAAGTCGTTGATACGGGAGAATGCCGTGGCGGGGGACGGAGCGCATCACAGGTCGTCGCGGCCTCCGTCTCCACACGGGGTGAGGCGAGGTTGTGCCCCCACCATGGGCAGTTCGCGGTGGGTTCCGTTCGTCGGTTGTGGGTAGTGGTAGGTTTTGTGCTCGTAGTTCTTCAGCACGACCCCGTCCTCGTCGAGATGGACCAAGTAGTCAGGCGGGAGAATCGGGATTTTCCCGCCCCCACCGGGTGCATCAATCACGAAGTGAGGAACGGCCATACCGCTCGTGTGTCCCTGTAATTCGCGGATGATGTTCATGCCGGTCTCCACGGAGGTGCGAAAATGGTTGGTCCCCTTCGTGAGGTCCGCTTGGTAGAGGTAGTACGGCTTCACGCGGGCCAGGAGAAGTTGGTGGACCAACTGTTTCATCACCTCGGGGTCGTCATTCACGCCCTTCAGTAAGACCGTTTGCGCGCCAAGCGGTACTCCGGCGTCCGCCAGCATGTTGCAGGCAGCTTTCACTTCCGGCGTCAATTCGTCCGGATGGTTGAAATGGAGGTTCATATACACCGGATGGTATCTCTTGACGATCTCGCACAGTTTGGGGGTGATGCGTTGGGGCAATGATCCGGGAACACGCGAGCCGATCCGGATCAGTTCCAGATGAGGAATCGTGCGCAGGGCCCGGAGGATCCGTTCCAACAAATGGTCGGGAAGTAGCAGCGGGTCGCCCCCGGATAGAATCACATCGCGGACTTCCTGGTGTTCGCGCAAGTACGCGATGGCACGCTCGAGATCGCCCTTCTTCAGGAAACCGGGTTTACCAACGAGCCGCTTGCGCGTACAGAACCGGCAGTAGATCGGACACTGGTTGGTGACCATGAGCAGGACTCGATCCGGGTAGCGGTGGACCAGATGGGGGACCGGACTCATGGTATCCTCTTCGAGAGGGTCGTCCTCAGCATCCGCGTCCTCCATCTCGGCGGGGTCAGGAACGACCTGTCGCCAGATGGCATCTCCTACGGATTTAATCGTGGACATGACCGTCGGTGTGATCCGCATCGGATACTCGCCGATGACGTCTTCGATCTCCTTCGGATCCACACCCAGATGGTCAGCTAAATCCTTTGGCTTCACGACACTCTCAGCCAATATGCGTCTCCACTCTTCCACAGGGTCACCCTCCAGCTATGTAGTGCTGCTCGTTAAACTTCTTCTCCGATCCCTTGTTTCCCGCCCGAGTTACCCGCCCGATTGCGAACGGCTCGGGGGTCTGGCATCGCCGTCGGTCCCGGCGTAGTGCGACTCCAGATATTCCAAAATCTGACGGGTTTCGGTCAAAACCGTGTCCCCATCCTTGATCATAGGCACGTAGTATTGTCCCGAGACCTCATAGACCTGCTTGCGCAGCGGGCGTAGGTCGGGGACGAGCACTTCGTCGTACGAGAGACCTAACTCGTCCAGCTTCTCACGGACGACGGCGCACTCACCACACCAATGGACATGATAGAACGTCATAATGTCACAAGGTTGCGATGTTTCGACTCATGGGATCGACAGGTGTCAGGGAAAAGTTCAAAGGGTAACGTGACAAGTCGCAGGTCCATCATGACACTGACGACTTTCAATCATTCAGACGCGCTGATGCGACGGCGCACGGAACCATCACCGCGTCACGCATGCCGTGGATCACCTTTTTGTCCGGAGGACAGACAGTCGCGAGCACGCCGGCCAGGGTAGCGCGATCGCCGGTGACGAAATAGTATGGCGACAGGCGTGCGCGCCCCATCATCGGAGTCACGCGATCCGTGTGCTCGTCATAATACGATAGTTGGAACTGCCGACCCTTGTGATATTCCTGCAGGATCGACGGGGTCATCGGAAAGGCGGCAAGCGCCGCCTCCAGAGCCGCGGCCCAGTCCGGCTGAGCCAGATCATGGCCAACCGAGACGCCTCGGCTGCCCCAGGCGAGCTCCGAGAATCCTGAAGGTTTGACAACGAACCGGCGATCTTTCTGGGATGCATGGGCCAGCTCTCGCCAGTCGCTCACGCCGCGGCCAGCCACGCGGAGGCCAGGGATGGTGGCAAAAGGCGGGACGGGACGCGGATCGAGAATCCACGTTCGCGGGATCAGCCGCGATAACAACGCATCGGTGTCCTCGCCGAGTGCTTGCTGCCAGAAAGGGCGCAAGACCTCATGATGGAAGAGCGCAAACGCGAGTTTCTCCTCCAGCGCCGGCTTGAAGGGCGGAGTGACGAGCGTGCGATCCTTTTTCGCACTATACATCACCAATTCTGATTTCGGGACGTTCTTCAAGTCGAACAGTTCGAAGAACCGGTAGAGCGCGGCGATGGGTCGCTGACCCTGCTCGTCCGACAGCAGGAGAGCGTCTTCGGTGAATTGAATGTCACGTGGGTGCACGCAGGACACATCGAGGCCGCGCTCACGCAACCGGGCTGCCAGCCACGACATCTCGGGCCGATACGCGTTCGCCTCATCGGAGACGACAATCGCGATGGCTCCCTCTCGCGCTCCGAGAAGGTGTCGCAACATCGCCTCGAAGCCGATGACCAGACCATCAGGACCGCCGACGATCTCGTGCTGCTCCGGCGTGTCGTCCGCTTCTGCGCCATAGGCGCGGGACAGGCTGCCCGTCAATCCAATCCCGCCTGGGACGGAATCCAATTCGGAAATGGCCATGCCATGCTCAGTGGGGAGGACGTCAGGGCGGATGACGAGGGGGAGCGTGTCTCGAAACCGCTTCATGCGGCTGAGTGCAATGAGCGAATCAGGCTTCCCCTGATCCAAGTAGGCGGCCACCCAGGCCGGCTGCGTCCCCCGGAGACTCTCAAAATAGAGACGGTTCAGTGCGCGATAGAAGGCAAGAAGGTGGGCACCCAAGGCCTCGAAGAACGACACCTGCTCGCGGGTCAGGGAAAACGGAGCGAGGCCGATGCGCCAGCGTGTGGCGACACCCGCAGCGTCCCCGGAATCACCACCGTTGTGATCGGTCAGGTTGTGGCTGGCAGCGTCGAACAGCCCGTCTCTGACGAGGGTTTCGCGGATCCGAGAACACCGTCGCAAGTCATCGGCATGTTTGGGCTTTTCTGGTAAGTGGCGAGCGAGTACCAACCGTGTTCCCCTCAGGTCATCGTACGACCAGGGACCGTAGGCGATGATGATCGTAACATGGCCCGTCGCACCGAGACAAGGGCAGCGACTGGACGCGAGCCAGTCGTCAGGCAACAGCCAACGCTGGACGGAGGACATCGCGTGCAGGGCAGGGGAGCCAGACCCGGAGGGCGTTCTTGCTCGGGCTGGGACACAAGGGTATCATACGTAGCATGCAGGACGCTCCACACAATCGCCGCCTTCACGTGCTCCCTAACACGATCCTCCCGCAACACGTACCGAGCCGGGTGTGCCTGAGTTGCGAGGTGTGCTGTCGCTTTCCTGAGTCGGATAGTTTCCTCCGACCTTACTTCACCGCCGATGAGATTGC
>JBHICF010000128.1:0-6036 GCA_046759485.1 Nitrospiraceae bacterium | reverse complement strand
AAGGCGACCCCTCCCGTTTTATCGCGAGTTCTTTTTACCCCTGCAGATCTGTCTCCAGGACGCACCATTCTGGTGCGCCTCAGCTTGGTCCTCGTGCTTCTCTGCAGTGTTATGTTCATCATGTGGTTAGATCGGGATGGGTTACAGGACCACGCCGATGGACAGGTCTCGTTAAGCGACATTGTGTACTTCAGCATGGTCACGATTACCACTGTCGGCTATGGCGATATCGTGCCGGTCTCCCCTCGAGCCAGGCTCATTGATGCTCTCGTCGTCACGCCAATCCGGATCTTTATTTGGTTTCTCTTCTTGGGGACCGCCTATCAGCTGATCATCCGTCAGTACATGGAGGGATACCGCATGGCCAAATTACAGGCCAAACTCAACGGACATGTCATCCTCTGCGGGTTCGGCAACACCGGCCTCTCAACGGTCAGGGAGTTGCTTGCGAAAGGGGTGGACCCCGAGCAGGTGCTCGCCATTGATTGCCAGGAAGATCGGGTCCGTGCAGCGATCGAGCACGGCATCGTCGCGCTCCGGGGTGACGCCACGAAAGAGGCGATACTCGAAGACGCTGTGTTGGGCAAAGCCAACGCTGTCATCGTTGCAGCCGGACGGGACGATACAAACGCCTTGATCCTGCTGACCTTGCGCCACCTGCACCGGACCATCCGTATCATCGTCAGTGCCAAGTCGGAAGAAAACGTCAAGCTGTTCGAGCAAGGAGGGGCCAACGCGATTATCTCTCCCGCGACCTTCGCCGGGTACGTCCTCGCGGCAGCGGTGGACCAGTTCCACCTGCCCCATTACATCCAAGATCTGCTTACGTCTGGCGGGTACGTCAATCTGGTGGAACGCCCTGTCCGCCCCGATGAAGTCGGCAAGATGGCGATGGATCTCGGACCCGATATCCTGCTGCGGGTCTACCGTCGAGAATCGGTGGTGCCGTTGTCGGAACTACAGGAAGGGAAGCCGCTTGAGGCCGGGGATATTCTCGTCGCGGTCAAGTCGAGCCTGGCAACCAGTGACAAGCGCTAACTGCGGGGAGTCTCACTCCCCGACTCTCCCCTAGTCTGGTCTAGGCATGCCCGGTATCGGTTTTGGTGGTATCACTTCTTCCTTTTTCTCCACCCGATCCATGCCCTTTGGATTCTGATCCTTCTTCATCACTCGCGTAATGACTGGATCGTCGACGAACGGGTGATACTGTCGTAGTCTCAGAGTCACTTCATCACCTTCGTCGACCAAGAGCTCAATTTCGGTCGCCTTCTTCTTGAACGTGGCGAGTATTGCACCTTCTGGTGTGGAGACGGTGAGCAGCAATCGTTCCGGTTCACGCCTCTTCTTCACGACGCTCCCTCCCACCGACTCCGCATCGCCCTTCAGGCCCGCTGGTAAATACGGTCCTGCTACACGTGGCGCCAAGGTCGGGAGGCTGAGCCCGAGAGCAAGGCCTACCAGGAGAATCACCACGATTAGCCACCATCTCATATGCGGTCACCTCCGGAGACCCCTGCAGCTCCAATCAAGTTCGCCCATCGGGGCCCAGGCCTCATGTTGCTGACCCTCATCACCGCGGGAGGCTCTCTATGCCAGTGATGCAGTCTAACCTGTTATCTCCCGTCACAGTCTCAACTTTTCCTGAGGCTATCTTTGCTTTTCCTCAGGTTGGACCTTATCATGAGCGGGACCGTAGCATACCTGATTAGGAGGTCGAATGAAACTCCAGGATCAGATCGAGCGTGTGATCCGCGCTGAGCATTGGGACCCGTTTCAGGTGCTCGGCCCGCATTCCGTGACCAGGAATGCGAAGCGAGCCACACTCGTCCGTGCCTTGCTCCCGGAAGCTCTGGAAGCCAGTCTTCTGTTGGACAAGTCGGGGAAAAAGCCTGTTCCGATGAAGCGGGTTCACAAGGATGGGTTATTTGAAGCCACAGTACCGACCCTCGAGGAGAAGTCCTGCTACCGAATTCGTGTCAAGGACCGCTGGGGAGGAATGACGGAACGACATGATGCGTACGCCTTTCCTCCGTTGTTGTCGGATTTTGATCTGCACCTCTTTGCTGAAGGTCGTCTGTACCGGGCATACGAAATGTTCGGGGCCCATATGCACACGGTGAAGGATGTAGTGGGCGCACGGTTCGTCATCTGGGCGCCAGACGCACTTCGAGTCAGTGTAGTGGGGGACTTTAACGGCTGGGATGGGCGTCGTCACCCGATGCGCAACCGCGGAACGACGGGACTCTGGGAATTGTTTATCCCGGACATCCCTGAAGGCTCCAATTACAAGTACGAGATCCGAGCTCGGGACCAAACCGCACCGTTCCTGAAGGCTGACCCCTACGCCTTCGCAGCCGAGTTGCGGCCGAAAACCGCCTCCGTTCTGCGCGACCTCTCCGCCTACCACTGGAGGGACAGAGAATGGATACAGGCTCGGGCTGCCTGCGATCCGCTGCATGGTCCCTTAGCTCTCTATGAAGTGCACCTTGGTTCATGGATGCGTGTGCCTGAGGAGGACAGCCGCTGGCTCACGTTTCGCGAACTCAGCGACAAGCTGATTCCCTATGTGAAAGACTTGGGTTATACGCACGTGGAGTTGCTACCAATCACTGAGCATCCTTTCGACGCCTCCTGGGGCTACCAGACCACGGGCTATTTTGCTCCTACGAGCCGCCACGGCTCGCCCGAAGACTTCATGGCGTTTGTGGATGCCTGCCATCAAGCCGGAATCGGAGTGATTATGGACTGGGTTCCGGCGCACTTCCCGGATGATGCCCATGGCCTCGCATGCTTTGATGGCACGCATCTCTATGATCACGCCGATCCTCGCCTGGGCTACCACCCCGAATGGCGTAGTCGTATCTTCAATTATGGGCGTGTGGAGGTGCGGAATTTTCTGTTGAATAGTGCGCTGTTCTGGCTCGACAAGTACCATATCGATGGCTTGCGTGTGGATGCGGTTGCGTCGATGTTATACCTCGATTACGCCCGAAAAGCCGGCGAATGGATCCCGAACCGCTTCGGGGGAAATGAAAATTTAGACGCGGTCGGGTTTTTGAAAGAACTGAACGAAGTCATTCACCGCGAGCATCCCGGGGTCTTGACCATCGCAGAAGAATCGACCGCGTGGCCAGGCGTCTCCCGTCCAACCTACACAGGCGGCTTGGGCTTTAGCCTCAAATGGAACATGGGCTGGATGCACGATATGCTGGACTATTTCGGCCGCGAGCCCGTGCACCGGAAATTTCACCAGAACCAGATCACCTTTGGCTTTGTGTACGCGTTCTCCGAAAATTTCATTCTGGTACTGTCTCATGATGAGGTGGTCCACGGAAAGAAGGCACTGTTGGACAAAATGCCGGGGGACAACTGGCAGCGTTTCGCCAACCTCCGTGCGTTCTACGGGTACATGTACGCACACCCGGGCAAGAAGATGCTGTTCATGGGAGGCGAGTTCGGCCAGTGGTCCGAATGGAACTCCGAGGACAGCTTACAGTGGAACCTCTGTCAATTCGAGCCTCACCGTGGGTTGCAGCGCTATGTGCGGGATTTGAACGGGTTGTATAGGGAAGAAGCTGCCTTAAACCAGCTCGACTTTGACTGGCAGGGCTTCCAGTGGATCGACTTCAACGACGCAGAGCACTCGGTCATCGCGTTCCTCCGAAAAGCCAAGAACCCCAATGACCACGTTGTCTGTGCCTGCAACTTCACACCGATTCTCCGACATGGGTACCGGATCGGCGTCCCCGTGCCGGGATCGTATCGGGAGATCCTCAACAGCGATTCTAAGATCTACGGCGGAAGTAATAGCGGAAACCTGGGGAAGGTACAGGCAGAAGCGACCCCTTCACATGGGCTTCCGTACTCCATATCGGTCACGCTCCCGCCCCTCGCCACTCTCTTCCTCAAGCCAGCCTAGCACCGCACCGTAGTCAGGCACTCTCTGGTGTCTCTCCGTAACTATTCGCCTCACTCCTACGGCGGGATTCAGTCATCTCATGCCGTTTTTGGCACGTTGGCGACGTACAAAGGAGGCGCCTTCCCTGATTTCGGCTCGCCCCAGTAGATCGTTTGATGCGGGAAGGGAATTTCGATCCCGCGCGCGTCAAAGGTCTTCTTGATCCGCCGATTCATCTCCCGACCGACTCGCCACTGCTGAATCGGTTGAGTCTTCAGCCGGCATTTGATGATCACAGCCGAATCGGCGAACTGGTCCACACCCAACATTTCCAAGGGTTCCAGAATATCTGCAGCGTAGTGAGGGTCGGCGCGGAGCTCCTCAGCAATTTCCTTCAGAACCGCCATCACCTCGTCGACGTCCTCACGGTAGGCCACCCCAATATCGAACAAGTAATAGGAATAGACCTTCGTCATGTTGGTCACTTTATCCACGCTGCCGTTCGGAACGATATGGACGTTGCCCGAGAGATCCCGCAGCACGATCGTTCGCAGCCGGACCTCTTCGACGAAGCCGCCCACTCCTCCGACTTCGACGACGTCGCCTACTCGGATCTGGTTTTCGAATAGAATGAAAAATCCAGTGATCACGTCCTTGACCAAGCTCTGTGCGCCAAACCCAACGGCTAATCCGCCCAGTCCAGCAGCCGCGAGGAGCGGTTTGAGGTCCACTCCCACTTCCGAGAGCATCATCATGGTCCCCAGCACCAGGATCACAGTCCGGATCACGTCCCGGACGACCTGGGTGAGTGTGTCGGCTCGTTTGACCTGGGCCGGGCCGGGCAGTTTGCCCTCAAAGATCACCTTCAGCTTTTTCATTGCGCCTCTCAGCAGAGACAAGAGAAGGAGCATGACCACGCCGATCACAATCACGCGAAGCCCCGAGGTCATGAGCCAATCGATCGATCTGTCAAGGAACCGAGTATATAACGAGATCTCCATGCAACACCTCCATTCTGGCCCGGCGAGGCCAGGCCACCTTGCATACCGAACCACGCTGACGGTGGAAAGGGACGGGCGCTTCCCTACGTGGACGCGAGAAACAATGCGGCAGTATAGGCAGGTATGGTGACCGAGAGTCCACCCTTCTTGATGACCAACTTTTCGGGAAGCGAGTCCTGCCCTTCCCCTCCAAACTCCTTGGCTGCGCTAGACAACCTTAGCTTCCAGGACCCCTTGGGCTCGCGCAGCGTGATGGTTGTCACGGACTGGTTGAAACCCAGGATCAGCAACGCCGCACGACCTGTCTGAGCCCATCGATGGAGCATCATGACCTGGGCCGACTCCGCCACCCAGGCCCGGTGTCCTGACCTGTTCGAGTCGGATCCCCGCAATGCCGGGATTTCTTGTCTGAGGGCAGTTAGTGTGCGCGTCCACCGCAGCATGGCCGCGCGGCGAGGATCTGTCTGGTGACCCGGATGAACGCGCGAGCGTTCAAAGGTGGTCAAATCCTGGGGGTCCGGGATGTCCTCTTCCTTCCACCCGAAATGGGCAAATTCAGCGCGGCGGCCTTTCCGGACCGCGTCCACGAGAGCGGGATCGCCATGGTCAATGAAGTAGAGAAACGGAGCCGTTTCGCCATACTCTTCTCCCATGAACAACATCGGAATGCTCGGTGATAACAGCACGGCCGCGGCCTTGACCTTCAGTGCGTCAAAGGGAACCAAGGTGCTTAACCGGTCACCGATCGCCCGATTCCCGATCTGATCATGGTTCTGAGCATAGACCACAAACTGCGTCGGCCGACGTCCTTTGGCGGAGTTCCCATGACGACGTCTTCGGTAGGCCGACGGCTGCCCGGAATAGACGAACCCGTGCTGTAGGGCACTCGCCACCTGCTCGAGATGGCCGAAGTCTTGATAGTACCCGACTCGCTCACCGGTCAAGACGCTGTGGAGCGCATGATGAAAGTCGTCATTCCATTGACCGTCAAGCCCATAGCCGCCATCCGTCAGCGGGGTGATCACACGCACATCATTCAGATCGCTCTCGGCGATGACGTACACCGATCGACCCAGCCGCTTTCCTTCGTCATGAACAGCATCGGCCAGCTCGCGGAGGAGATGATGAGCGCTAAAA
>JBHICF010000127.1:0-6050 GCA_046759485.1 Nitrospiraceae bacterium | reverse complement strand
ACGGGTCGGCCGAGCAAGAGCGGTTCGCAACGCCGCTCTGATGACGCTTTAAGAGCCTCCCGGCCCTCCCCTATCTTTTTAACCCTCGGAAATGCCGGCCACAGAAGGAAGAGCAGGGATAGACGGAGCTCCTTCCGGCAATGTCGTGGCCAACAGGAGGGCTCCGTCATTGTTGGTTGGAAATTGGCCCTGCAGAGAGGGTGCAGAACGGTTAAAGTATAACTTTAATTAGTAGAGATAACTTACTATGAAACAAGTTCTGACGATTGCGGGGTCGGATTCGGGAGGTGGGGCTGGGATTCAGGCCGACCTGAAGGCGATGTCCGCGAATGGGGTGTATGGGATGTCGGTGATCACCTCGATCACCGCCCAGAACACGAAGGGGGTCACTGCGATTCATGATCTGCCCGTGCCGGTGATCGAGGCGCAGATTGACGCCATCTTCGATGATTTCGATGTGGCGGCGGTGAAGACCAGCATGCTCTCCTCAACCGACATCGTGGAGGCGGTCGGCCGGAAACTCAAAAAGTATCAGCCCAAGAATCTGGTCGTGGACCCGGTCATGGTGGCGAAGAGCGGCCATGCGCTGCTGCAGCCTGAGGCCATCGAAACGATCCGAACCGCATTAATTCCGCTGGCCCTGGTCGTGACCCCGAATGTCCTTGAGGCGGAACGTCTGTCGGACGTCAAAATCCGATCGCTAGCTGACGCCCGGCAAGCGGCGAAAGTGATTCACAAGCTCGGCTGCAAGTATGTCCTGATCAAGGGCGGGCACTTGCTCGTCGAGAAGGGCACGGATCTGCTCTATGACGGCCGGTTCTTCAACGTGTATAAGGGGGAGTTCGTCGAGACTCCCCACACCCATGGAACGGGCTGTACCTACGCATCGGCGATTGCCGCCCAAGTGGCGAGAGGGAAACCGCTTCCTGAGGCCGTGCAGGCCGCGAAAACCTTCATCACCGAAGCCATCCGCAACCACCTCGCGATCGGGCATGGTAAGGGTCCGACCAACCCCTTCTACTTTTTGCCGTCTTAACCTCACCTCCCCCGCTCGGTCGGCTCGGCGACATCCCCGAATGCCTGTTCCGCTTGCGTCTGGAAGCGTTCATGATTAAGCTTAATACATAGGATTGGCTGGATGAGGAGGTCTGTAAGGTGACATTCAATCCGCCGCTATTCTTGTTGACCGGCCTGGGCTGGCTCTGCCTGTCCATTCTGCTGGGCTTGCTGCTGTTGCTCACAAACATACTGGGGCAGCCGCTTCCGCCCGTGTTTCGCCCGATCCACGTGCACGCCGCCTTGGTGGGAGGTGTGGGCCAGATCATCCTGGGAGCTATGTTGGCTTTCACCCCTGCCCTCCTGCTCACGGGTCGAGACCGGCCGTCTTCTCACCCAGTGCTCTATGGAGCGATCAACCTGGGTGCTCTCGGCATGCTCATCGGATTCGCCCTCGGCCACTCCCTGATCATTGGCGGGGCAGGCGTGCTTGTCGTACTCGCGTTCTTATCACTCCTAGGTGACGTCGTCCGCCAGGCCCGCACGAGTCTCGTGTCAGCTCCTTTGAACATCTGGTTTTATGGGGTCGCCCTGCTCGCGCTGCTGATAGGGCTCGGCGTCGGCGAAGCAATGAGCCTGCAACTGTTCTCCCACGAGACAATCGGGAGGGCCCGGTTGGCCCACATTCACCTCAATCTCCTCGGATTCGTGACGCTGACCATCGTGGGGACGATGCATAACCTCTTTCCCACGGTCCTCAATGGACGCCTACACAGCCCGCTGCTGGCGCGCATGACGTTTGTTATCCTTCCTCTGGGCATTGCGGTCCTCATCGCCGGCTTCCTGACCGGTCAACTGTACGTGGACATCCTCGCAGGCGCGATCTTCATCACCGGCGTCATCCTGTACGGTTACAACATCGTAAGAACCTGGCTCGAGGCAGGACGACCACGCCGCGCCGCGACCGACCATCTGCTGCTCGCGACGTTCTTTCTGTTGCTGGCGGTCATCACGGGGTTCTTGGTGTCGATCAATTCGCTCTCTTACCCCCCGCCCATCCCATTCGGTACGCTCCACCTGGTTGCTTACACTCATCTGGCTTTGGTCGGGTTTGTGCTGCAAACCATCATGGGAGCCTTGTCCCATCTCCTGCCAATTACACTCGCGGTCTCTCGCACTGAGAGTAACAAGAAGCGTGAGCCATACCTATCAGAGCTCAATGGGCTCATCGAATACGGGCGCCCCGTTCAAGTCGGCGCGCTGTGTCTCGGGACGATCGGGCTCGCCCTTGTCGCCTCGCTGGTGTGGCAGTTCCACTTGGGCGATTGGCCGGTCAAGCTCGCGACGTGGACGGCTGCCGGGTTGCTCTTTGTCGGCTTTGGCCTGTTCGCGGGCAAAGTCAGCCTGCTGGTCACACGCCGTCCTTCAGATGCCAACTAGATTTCTTCGCCGCCCCCACTCCTCCTCGATCAGCACAGTCACTTCAACCTAAGCCCGGCAGCAGCGCACCAGGGCCTTCCCGGCCAGTCCGGCGGCCTACCTGCCTGGGCTGCTTGGGGCCGCTAAAACTGCTCACCGGTGAGAGCCCATTCATTTCACCAATTTCAGGTATCTCCCTGATATTCTGCATCTTTTGTCTTAACGAAAAGGCAGCCCGCAACCCTTCTGCTATATTTATCACGACGGCTGTAGGACGGACCTTCTACCGCCCTCAGGCTGACGCTTCCCTGGTCTTGAGACGAAAGGACCTGCAATGCCTGATCCACTCCAGACTCTAGTCCCTGACCAATGGCAACGCCTCATTGATCTTCTCGCCGCCCCTGTCTCATGGATCCCCGGGATGCAACAGTCGCTGCTGAAATTCGTATTGGCGCCAGGTTCTCCCTGGCTCATGGTGGCCTATTGCGTCCTGCTGCTCTTCCCGGTCCTGTTATGGACCAGCGCCATCTGGTGTACCCAGCTTTCCATCTATACTCTGCCGTTCCGCTCAGGACGCTTACATTTCGCACGGATGATCTTGCTTGCCTGGTGGGACGCCGCGCTGGCCGTGTGGATGTATTGGATCGGCGCAGGTCGGTTCGTGATCGTCCTTCTCGGCTGGATCTTCTCCCTGACCCGACTGGGCCTAAAATTGATCGCGGAGCTTGGCCGGCAGCTCTTCGTCATCCCGTTCACGATGACGGGACAGATGACCCGCAGTTATTTCCAGCCCGGTGTTCCGTGGATCGCGTTTCTACTCTTGATCTTCTGGTGTCTGATGGAGGCCATCATTTTCACCTATACCCTCTACCCGACCATCTCAGAAGTGCTGGCTGATATCGTGGGGGTCGAAGCGTCCCCGCTCACCGGCACCTTCCTCTTCCTGTTCTTGTTCCTCCTCATCATGGGCAGTTTCGCCTGCATCCAGGTTCTTGTGGACGCCCTCAAGAACGGCGAATACCGGTATCTCATCCAGATGCTGCTGGTCGAAATCTTTGTGATGACGTTCGAGGTCCTGTTCCTCTACCGGGAACTCGTTGACGCGATCACGCCATGGATCGCCCAACAGACTGACGAGCAGTTCCGGATGGGCATTTTCTTTACGCTCTCGATCGCCACATTCGGGTGGTTGGGAATCCGTGGGATGACCTGGTTCCTGTTCGGGCAGTTCGGTGCGCCTCCCATGCTCGCCTTTATTTCCCGCAGGCCGATGGTGCACCCTGAGGCTGAAGGACAGGAAGTCGTGGAGCCCTCGACGGAGGAAGTGAACTGGTGGCGAGCCCCGATTCAGGACTTTAAGCAGGAGATCGGCTGGCTGCACGAGAAGGGCAAGGAGCTTCTGGAGTATTTGACCCTGCCCTTCCTGCATGTGATTGCTGCGGCCTTAAATTTCGCCATGATCCTGGTGACCTCTCGCCCGGCCTTCAGTATCCCATTCAAGACCCTCAAGGAAGTCTTGGATACACGGGAGATCCTCGTGGCGATGGATTTACGTTCCAAGAAAGTTGGCATGGACTTGCAGCCTAAGAATCTAGACTCATGAGACACCCTCTCTCTCGCTTCACCGCATCAGTCATCGGGATCTTAAGCCTCTTGGTGGTGTGGTCTGGCTGTGAGATCCAGCCCGGACGCCACAAGCCGCGCACGACCCTCTTTATCGGCGTGGATGCGAGCGGCTCCTTCAAACATTCGGGATACTACGACAACGCCCTCAACTTTTTGGCCCATTACATCTATGGCCATCTCAACGGACTCGGCGGACATGTCAAACCGAAAGCGATGTTCGTGGGCAGCGTCGGGGGTGTCCAGCAGGACGAACCGAAGACGTTCCATCCGATCCACGATTTCGAGGGCAAAAACATCGCGCAGATCGAAGCCGATCTCCGGGAATGGTTTCCTCCCTCAGACACCTTCACGGACTTCAACACATTTTTCAAAGAAGTCGCCAGGATCTCGAAGGAGCGGAATCTCACGCTTGCCCCCATCACGTTGACGATTGTCACCGACGGCGTTCCCGACACTGTGGCTTCGCATGGTCAAGCGGCTTCACCGGCGATGTATGAGCAGGTCAAGCTTGACCCTCTCGAGTACCTCTCGCGGAGGGTGACGGTTCGGCTGGCGTACGTGAGCCCGACTGTCGGAAGTAAGTGGCGAAAGCATGTGCCTCGGAACCGCGTCCGGCTCTGGACGGTCGATGCAGAGGTCATGAAGGGATGGGAAGACCAGCTCCAACCCGGTGTTGAAGTGGCTCAGCAAGAGCGGTTCTGGAAGTGGGTCCAGGATAACGTCGACTTTCGCGTTCGATCAAAGAGAATCTAACCCCGCCAGCCAGCCCGTCGTCTCCCAATCAGTCTTAATTCCGGTGCCCTCAGAGCTGGCCCTGCCACGCCACACGCTGTTCAATAAGGGTTTCCACCTCTCGTTTCATACGGGCCTCTGGAAGGTAGATTCTGTCTCCATGCCCAGGCAGCACCCATTCAAACTGATAGCCAAGGAGCGCACGCGTCGAGCGCTGCAAGGCCTCCTCTGACCAAACATACCGTGTGGCCAAGCGTAGATGTTCACTCTCACGATCCCAGGCCATGTGGTCCCCGGAGAACAGATACCGGTTCTTGTAGATCAGGACAAGGCTCCCTCTGGTATGACCCGGCATGGGAAGGATGCGGAATTCGGACGATACATCGAGTGCAATCCCGCCTTCGACCACCCACTCGGCATCTGGTTGAGCCTCCATATCGGCTCGGTGGATGATCCGCGTCGCCCCGAAATGCTTCGCGTACCGGCCAGCATCGGCCACATCATCTTCATGCGTGAGAAAGACATATCCCACGCCACCCATCCGCTCAAATGACTCCACCAGGTGTCTCTGGTAGCGGGGGGAATCGATCAGCCAGTTACCTTGCGGATGCTGGATGAAATAGCTGCTCGCCCCGAACGATTTCTCTGAATGGAATCCGTTGTAGAAGACCTCCGCCTCGACCTGAACCGGAAACGTTGCGGTGGCGGCTGCCATCTCGGCTTTTCCTGAGACCACCGCTCCAATCGACCCAACGGGGCACGCCAACAACGCCTGGTAGGCGCGATGCACTTCTGCTCGATCTTTTGGCTGGCGATGCACGGAGGAATATTCACCTTGTTCCTTGAACGAGGCCGGAGCGAGTTGCCGGCAGGTATCGCAGTTGATACAGGTGGAGTCCACGAAGAAATTGCCAGTGACATTGGTCGAAAGCCGCTTTGCCCGACTTGCCACGCTCAGACCTCTTTCCGCTGAGGGATAGGGGATCTACATCATACCGCAAGTTCTTCACTCCGGGCCACCCATCGGTCGCCAAGTCTGCTACAATCGCGACGCATGGAGCAGGCTATCGCCCTGACAAGCCGGAGCGGCCACCGCACGGCCGCTATCCTCGCCACGCCTGCCGGTCGTACCGATCAACTTGCGATCCTCTGCCATGGATTCTTGTCCCACAAGAACAGCACGACCAACAAGGCCCTGACACCCTCTCTCGTGGATCAGGGGATTGCCTCGTTGCGACTCGACTTCTTCGGGACCGGCGACAGCGAAGGTCCGTTCG
>JBHICF010000126.1:0-6122 GCA_046759485.1 Nitrospiraceae bacterium | reverse complement strand
AATTATGTTCGGCTGTATGCCGCACAAGCCCTCGTCCAATTAGGGGAAACGGGAGGCCCATCCAGCCGAACTCGACCAATTCCTTCCACAGCTCAGTTGAGTACCCGGCAGGGTCGTGCTCCATCTCGCGAACGTGAGACATTGGCGAGCGCGCCTCGAGAAACTCGCGCGCCGTGCGCTGGATGAGCTTCTGCTCTTCGGTAAACGTGAGGTCCATCAGCGCGTCGGCGGGATCTTGTCGGAGCGCACCCAGACGCCGGGACGCTCCTCCCAGAAGAGCTGTGTGAGCACACCGCCAGTCTGCTTCGGGTGAAGGAAGATGTCGCGCCAGGCAGCCCCGTCCGTCTCGCCGCGGTTCTCGTCGAACGGCTCGACGCCGTGGTGCTCGCAGGCCTTAAGCGCCTTTTCGAAGCTGCTGACCTCGACGGTCACGTGGTGGGCGGCCGGGCCGCTTCGCTCCAGGAAGCGCTCGATGAAGGACTCCTCACCCCAGGGCATGATGATTTCCCAGCAGATAGAGGAGCCCGGGATGTTCATGACGAGGTCGGCCATCTCCGGATGCTCGTCATCCGGGGTCCGCCACACCTGGCGGAACCCGGCGAGGTCCTCGTACCATCTCGCGAGCTCGTCACGGTCGCGGAAGGCCTGGCACACATGGTCGATCTGGGTGACGCCGAGTGAGGGCGCTTCGCTTGGTTTGACCTCGCCCGGCCAGTCCTTCAGGTCGTCCCCGCACATCGAATGCTCCCCAACACCGGTCATACGGAAGAGGACGCCCTCGCCCTGGTCGGGTGGGGAAAGGGGGGCCTCGATCCACTTGCCGGGCTCGGAGTGCGTCGGCTTAATGCCGCGCTCGGCGAGTTCCTGCTCGACGCGCTCCAGCGAGGAGACCTCGACCGCCACGTGGTGCAGACCGCCCCGGCCGCCGCGATCTTCGAGCCACTGCCCGATGCGGCCGTCGTCGGCGAGGGGTGCCAGCACCTCCCAGTGCTGGTTCCAGGTCCCCGGCACGGCAAAGCGGACGCCACGGTAACCGGCCTCTGGGTTCTCCCAGCTCCGCATGCGTCGGTAGCCGAAGAGCCCCTCCATCCGCTCGATCTGGGGCTCGAGCTCTGGAACGACTTGGCTGATATGATCGATCCGATAGATCTCCAACATCGTGTTGCCTCCTTCTGATCGTAGTATTGTGGGGATCGCACAGAGTGGCACGTGCGGGCCCGCTTCACGCTTGGCCGAAGCTCCCTAGCTCGGGTGCGGTTCGATCCAGTCGTAGCCCTTGTTGATGAGTTCCTTGGCCAGCCGCAGATTGTAGCGGTTCATTGCGCCGATTCGCCGTCCGAGCTCGGCGACTTGGTCATCGAACTCGTCCTCGGGGTACACATCGTTCACAAGGCCAATCTCGTAGGCGCGCTTAGCGTCGATGCGCGCCCCGGTGAACACGAGTTCCTTCGCTCGGGCTATGCCGATGCGTTCCGGGAGGCGCGACAGGCTGCCCCATCCCGGTGCGTTGCCGCCGAACTCCGGTTGATCCGGGTCGCCCTCCTCGGTGATCTTCGGCCGGTAGGGCGGCTTCGCGGACAAGGTGATCTCGGGGAGCCCGAGCTGGGCGTCCTCGCGTGCCACCATGAAGTCGGCGCCGAGCGCGAACTCGAGCCCGCCGCCGAGCGCATAGCCGTGGACCGCAGCGATCACCGGAATGCTGGTGCGCTCCATCTTCTCGACGATGCGCTGGCCCATGCGGGCCTGCTCCACCCGATCCTTTTTTGTCTGCTTCTCGGACCAGCCCAGATCCATGCCGGCGCAAAAAGCGCGTCCCTCGGCTCGCAACACGATCACGCCGATGTCCTGGTTCGTATCCAACTCGTCGAAGAGCTGATGCAGCTCTTGCATCATCGTCTCGTCAATGGCGTTGAGCTTGTCCGGCCGGTTCAGCGTGACGGTCGCTGTGCCCTCTTCGATTTTCAGTTTGAGTGTTTCGTACTCGGCCATGTTCTCTCCTTCCTTTCGATTATGTTATTCGCGCGGCAGCCCGAGCCCCCGGGTGGCGATCACGTTGCGTTGGATCTCCGAGGTCCCGGCGAGGAAGGTGGCGGCCACCGAGTCCAGGGTCAGGTGCGAGAACGCGGCATCGAGCGGTGCGCCCTCGCGCTGCCAAAGCTTGCTGTACTCGCCAAAGAGCTTCGCCCCCGTGCGTGCGAGCCGCTGGTGGAGTTCGGCACTGAAGAGCTGGTTCGCCGACGCCTCGTACCCCGGCACATCACCTGACGCCTGGATCGACACTGTGTACCGCGCGAGATTGTACAGAACCCTCGTCTCGACCCAGCGCCGCGCGATCTCGTGGCGGAGTGACCGCCAGTCATCGCGCAGGTAACGCCTTGCCTCCTCCGACCGCACGTACTGCACCAGGTCCCGGACCGCCCGCTCGTACTTGATCGTGGCGCCAATCCCAGAGCGCTCGAAGGCGAGTGTGCTCATCGCCACGTACCATCCCCGATTCTCGTCGCCCACGCGGTTGGTGACGGGAACGCGGGCGTCCTCGAAGAAGATTTCTGCGAACGGCTGAGCCCGGCGAATATCGGCGATGGGCCGGATCGAAACGCCAGGTGTGTTGACATCAACGAGCAGGAACGTGATCCCACGGTGTTTGCGCCCCTTAGAGTCGGTGCGCACGAGGATAAAGAGCCAGTCAGCGTACTGCCCGAGGGACGTCCACACCTTCTGGCCATTCACGACATACTGGTTGTGGTCGCGCACGGCGCGCGTGCGTAGCGACGCGAGGTCAGAACCCGCTCCTGGTTCGGAGAACCCTTGCGCCCAGATCACCTCGCCCGAAGCGATCTTGGGGAGATGCGCTCGCTTTTGCTCTTCGGTACCGTGTGCGAGCAGTGTGGGACCGAGAAGGTTCACGGCAATCCCGTTCACCTGCGGTACGCCGGCGCGCATCATCTCCTCCTGGAGAATGAATTCCTCGTGGGGCCCTAGCCCTGCGCCGCCATACTCCGTCGGCCAGTGAGGCGCGGTCCAGCCACGCTCGGCAAGGGCATCGGCCCATTGGCGGGCGGCACCGCGACGCTTCGGGCTTCCCTCGCGGATGTCGACGATCCAGTTGTAGCCCCACACGTCTTCGGGCTCGAGGCTTTGCTCACCTTCGGTATTCGGGGTGTAGTCAACGGGGAACCGCGCGCGGATAAAAGCGCGGACCTCCTCGCGGAAGGCACTTTGCTCGGGTGAGTCCTTCCAGTTCATGTCGGTGTCCCCGTGCGCTGGTCCATGACGTCCTCGCGGTCCAAGGTCAATTCGGTGATGCCCGCCTTGCCCATCTCGCGGAGTTTGTGCTTGGCGATCTTGCCGGTATGCGTGCGCGGTAGCTCGTCGACGAACTCAATATAGCGGGGAACCATGAACGCTGGCAGGCGCTCATCGCAGTACACTGCGAGCTCGGCTGGCTGGATCTCAGCCCCCGGCTGAAGCACGACGGCCACCTTGACCTCTTCCTCCTCGATCTCGGAGGGCACACCGATAGCAGCACACTCGAGCACGGCGTTGTGAAGGTTGATCTGACACTCGAGTTCGAACGCGGAGATGTTTTCGCCGCGGCGACGGATCGCGTCCTTTATCCGGTCCAAGAAGTAGAAGTGCCCGTCGTCGTCGCACCAAGCCCGGTCGCCGGTGTGGAACCATTGGTTACGGAAAACGTGGGCGGTGGTCTCCCAGCAACCGTAATAGCCGGTCGTGATGACATAGGGCTGTCTCGGCCGCACAACGATTTCACCCGGCTCCCCTGGGGGCAGCAACCGATCGTGCTCATCGACGACCGCCACCTTGAAGCGCTCGGAGTGCTCCCGCCCACAGGAGCCAAGGCGCCACTCACCATAGGGACTTGCGGTGGGGATGCCGGCCTCGGTGCTCGTATATGTCTCGACGGCGTGCACACCGAACCGCTCGACCATCGGCTCATCGAGGATCGACTTCCCCATGTAGAAGGTCTTGAGCGGGTGGTCCTTATCGTCCGGCGACGCTGGCCGCCCCAAGAGGATGGGAATCATCGAGAAGACACCCATGGCCACCGCCGCGTCGAACATGCGCACATCGTCCCAAAAGCGAGAGGCGCTGAAACGCTCGACGATGCCGATGGCACTACCGGACACGAGCGCCGACATCATTCCGTCCCACAGGCCGCCGGCATGGAAGAGGGGCAGCGGGCAGTAGTAGGTCTTCCCCCAACCGTTGAGGAAGCGCCGGTTGTCGATCGCACACGTGAGGGCGAGCGCGTGGGGAGTCATGACCCCCTTCGAGGGCCCGGTAGTGCCCGAGGTGTACATGATAGCCTGTAGGTCGCTAAACGCCACCGGCACCATTGGGTCCTCGTCGGCGTGGTCGGCGAGCCATCGGAGTGTCACGGTGTGGGGGCTCAGGCTCTCCGGTGACGTACCATTCATTCGCACAACGACGCCGTCGATGTTCGGCAAGCGGTCGCGGACCTCGGCAAAACAATCGCAGTATGCCTCGTCTGTAACGAAGACCGTCGCATCCGAGGTCTCGAGGACGTGGTGGAGCAGCGGAGCCGTGTACTCGATGTTGATGGGCACCGCTACAGCGCCGAGCTTCGCGAGGGCAAAGATCGCATCAACGAACTCTGGGCAGTTCGGGAGCATGAGCGCCACGTGGTCGCCCTTGCTGACGCCCAGTTCGGCAAGCCCCTGCGCCAATCGGTTTGAACGCGCGTGGACGTCATCGAAGCTCAATGTCCCCTCGCGAAAGGCGAGGAATGGCTGGCCCCGATGCGTCGTCGCACGCTCGCGCAGCATGGCAGCAAGCACGAGTTCATCGAGGGCGTATTCGCGCAGCGGTGTTTGGATCATATCGGGCATGGCTTTAGTTGTGCTATTCAGGGGTTCTTTCAACTATCTTGTCCGCAAATGAACTTTGCGCAGTCTTCGTCACGCAGTCTTGACGCGATATTCTCGAAATCTCAGAAAAATGCCAGATCGTCCTCTCCTTCATGAATACACTGATCACGCGGCCGGCCCGCAAGTTCTTCGCAGCTTGACTCGTCTGGCAGCAATTCTATGCTATGTAACGACCAGTGCCGCGTCGAGATCTCGATAGGTTTTGCCACTCGATTTCGTAGCGCCTATATTCGACTGTACTGGATTTACATGGATGAAGAATCCATCCGGGCTGTGTGTTAATAAAAATACATCCACACCCATCCCTCGGCTTGCTAAACTACGTCGGATCTCACAGATGTTTCTCCCGGTACCGCGTTCCCGTACCACGTAGCTGTGATCAGTACTCTGAATCTTGAAATCTCGGCTGTTACCGTGCGTTACATTTGTTCCATTGATCAACGCTTGGCGGCGCCCCCTGGAATCAAACACAAGCAATTCAACATTAAGCTGGCCGGTAGCATCGTCACGATCGATCCTCAGTAGGCGCTCGTCTCGGCAGACGATGATATTCGGCGTGTTTTCATAAAAGTTGCCGGCGATTCGAGTCTTAAAGTTCTTGGGTACTTTCATTTGGAACCCCGAAGATATCCTCTCTTGTCCATTGAATCCTGACAATCATGATTAATGTTTTCCAGACTCGCAGATTGTTGCGACTACACCCGTGGCGCAGCGTTCGGAAACCGTCAGTTTCCGTGAAAGCGCGCAAACCGAGCATTGCACTGAAGCTGCAGCTACGCGACGTGTGCTGTTGGCAATTGCTGCGTACGCGGTTTAATGTTGGCAGAAATATGAGACTATTGAGAGTTAGGCAAGCTCAAACTTGCTGTTTTCATCAATGTCCAGTTTCTTGCCTGAACAGAGTTCTTGTAATTCACTTGGTAGCGCCAACACGGTGTTACCCTCGTATTCGAAGGTCGCATCACTAGCAACTGGTACCGCGAGATTCAGAGTTAGCTTCCTGTCGTCTGTCAGCACCAAGCGAAAGCATTTCTCTCCGATTTCGGCGCTTGTCAACGCTGTCAAGGACTGATAAAGGTGTTGCATGGCCGCGTCTGTAATTGAAAGCATTTCATTCATCCTCCTTCTGGAAAAAAATTAGGTCAACTCAGCGTCAACCTGCCGTGCTCGTTGATGTCCAACGTTCTGTTGGAATAAAAAGCTGTGAATTTC
>JBHICF010000125.1:0-6197 GCA_046759485.1 Nitrospiraceae bacterium | reverse complement strand
CCACATCGACGGCCACACCGATCTGGGTGAGCAAGATGCCGAAGTACCGCCTGGAAGGCGTATCCAGTCCTGGCAGCTCCATGTCGGCGTAGTTGAGAAATTCCCCTGCCCCGATGAGACACAGTCCGCCGACCCCGCAAAAGATGAGGAGTCCGATGCCGTCACCACGTAGAACCGTACTCGCAAGGTCATCCTGGAACCCCACGTTGCCGAACACCAGAACCGCAAGGATCAGGCTCGACCCTATAATGACCCCCCCGACGAAGCCACCACCAGGGCCGTACTGACCGAAGAACAGGACATAGAGACCGTAGAGCTGGATGACGGGCGTGAGGACTCGCGTCAAGGTCTGAACGACGAGGCTGTCGTGTGGCTGAATCACGAGTCCGACCTCCTGAGGAGCAATATACAGGCGATGCCGGCCGTGAAGATCACCACCGTTTCGATCAACGTATCTAGGGCTCGATAGTCCATCAGCACCGAGGTCACAACATTTGGCGTGTTGGTGTCAGGCAGACTATTTTCGAGATAGACAGGGGAAATATGGACACTCGGCGGAGAGGTTGGATCACCGAACCTAGGCAGATCGCCGGCTGCATAAAGCAGCAGAAGCCCCAGCAGGGGTAACGCGAAGACGGCCTGCCAAGGCGGGCGTGGAAGCTGGCCAGGTGCCTCCTTGGGAACAGTATGGAAGAGGGTTAATAGGAAGAAGACCGTCGTCAGACCGGATCCCACAACAGCTTCGATGAAAGCCACATCCACTGCCCCTACCCACGCCCAGATCAGCGCTAAGAAGAAGCTATAGGAGCCCAGGATCAGGACTGCGCCGATCATATCCTTCACCAGAACGGCGCCGGCTGCGGTCATAAGCAGCAAGAGGAGCAACGGTGTTTCAACCAATTGAATCATGATCGGTCCTCTTGAAGTTTAGGGTGTCGAGCGCTGTTCCCTGTCGTGCAACGGTCCGGCCGACACGGGTCGATCGGCACGTGTCCAGGGCTTGATCCCCGACCGCAACGCAGCACGCATGGTTGCGTGGGCGATCACCGGGTTTAAGAGAAAAATGAGCACGAGGACCAGGAACGTTTTCACGGCGTTCAGGGTCGGCCCTTGGTGGATGGCCAATCCGCTTAGCACTAGAAAGGCCCCGAGACTATCCGTGAGCGCCACGGCGTGGGACCGGGTAAAGACATCCGGAAGACGGATCATCCCGATGGCGGCGGTGACAAGAAAGAAGAGGCCCAACAGAATCAAGCCAACAACGACCACTGACATTTATGAACCTTCCCTATGCTCCAGGTACTTAGCCGCCGCCAACGACCCCACCAAATTGAGTAGCGCGTAACCGGCCGAGATATCGACAAACATAGCCGCGCGGTCATAAATAGTTCCGATCACCATGAGGAGAAGGATCGCCTTAGTTCCAATCCCATTTAGCCCGAGGACCCGGTCAAAGACCGTGGGGCCACGCAGAACCCGATAGAGATACGCCGCAATCAACAATGCCAATGAGACGAGGACAAAAAGAAACAATTCCCTCATGAAGCCCCCTGCCCCTGGTGGAATACCCCAGCGATCTTGGCTTCCAGACCTCCCGAATTCAGATCTCCTGCGGAGAGATCGTCCATCGCGTGAACCACGAGATCATGGGAAGAAATCTCAACGGTAATTGTTCCCGGCGTCAACGTGATGGAATTCCCCAGCAGGACCACCGCTGCTCGGTCTCGAAGTTTCGTATGATAGGGGATCAGCCGCGGGTTAATCGGTAAACGGGGATGTAGGATCAGATACGTGAGATGAATGCTGCTGTGAACAATACGGGTGAACAGCCATGGGAGGTAGAGAAGAAATCGAGCCCAGGGAAACACCTGAGGACGAAAGGCTAATGGTCTTGTGTTGAGCCACGCGACCCCGAGGGAAAAGCCCAGCCCTAAGGTCATGTGGAAGAAATTGTATTTGCCCGAGAGCACGAGCCATAGTCCGAACAAGACCGAAGCTTTCAGCAGGATGGTTTTGAGCCTGCCTGGATTCATACCGCTTCCGCCATGGCAGGGAACAGCTTCTCCCATTCCCCCTGCGGCCGATAGCGTTGGAATTCACCCGTCACGGGGTCCAACGCAACCAGGTTGACCCATTGATGATCAAAGAGGTGTTGCAAAACGGTATGCCGCTGGATGATGGGCGAGATCACCGCGGTTGAGGCCTCGAGGACCGCCAAGAGCCGCATCGGTTCGTGATAGTGAATCGGCCCATTATTGACGGTCTGCAAGGGCAGGCCCGTCATCAGGTCGCTCTGCCGTCCCAGCATGAGACCAAATCCTCCGACAACATTGTGAATGACCTTGCTCCCGCTTCCGTAAACCCATGGATCCGCACCTGAAAAATAGTATTGCATGCTGATCCATTCTCCGACGATGAGCGGTGCGGTCATGATCTTCTCGAGCACGTTCCCGGACGGATCCTGTTCTGGATCGTAGGAATGTAGAAAGACACGCCCACCGAGATTGATTCCCCTCGTCAATGACCTTCTCCCCACGATGAAGGCGGCATTACCGGAAAGTCCCCATTCCGGACGCACTTGGGACCAATCGGCACTCAGACGCGCCACATAACGATACGCCGTCTCGGGTGAGAGTCGTGCAGGAGATCCGGGTAACCGTCGACACCGCTCGAGCGCCTGGTGCATGCCGGCCTGGGCGAGGTCTCTTACCAGCTCCTGCAGATCCGGCTGGTGCGTCGATGGAACATCTTCGAGATGGTAAAAGATAACACGATCAGTCGTGGTAATGTGCTTACCCGCCAAAAACCATGTGTCCGGGGGGATGCTCAGCCCGCGTTCTTGAAGAATGGCGCGCACCTGCGCGCTGTTCGCCATGGCCGCTAAGACGCGGGCGTTTGGGTCACCGTGACTTCCGCCACAGGCCCCACAATCCAACGCGGCCGCATAGGGGTTGTTGTCGGTGATGCTCCCATGCCCGCAAAACAGCACCAGGCGGGCAAAATTCCGGGTCAGCCCCATTGCTCGCAACCCGCCTTCAACAAAGTTCGCTTGCTCCGTCGGTGTGAAGCCAGCCGCGAGACGCTCGATCTCCCCCTGTGCTGAGGCATGGCCGTCAGAACCGGCAACTGGAGCAGGAGCCTTCTGAATCGGAATCCTGGTAGCCACGGGTCGCACGATCCAGTTGTGCAACCACGTCTTCAGGCCGCGATAGGGAACTTGAATCACGGTCCTTCCCACGAGTGCGAGTCCGAACAGGAGGCCCAAAAGATCAATCAAGATATACGAGGCGATCGCGTTGGCTTTGAGGTCATGGAACAGATGGTGACCCAATTGGTGCCATCGTGAGCCGGAGGCGTAGTCTTGCAGAGGAGCGTCTTGGTCCGATTGCGGAATTTCTCTGACCGCGTGCGTAGGTTTGATGAGCACGGGGCACAAGGCCAGAACGTCGTGGCTATCAAAGGCGCGGAAGCTGATCGGTACGCCAAAGAAGCCTGCAAAGCCGAAGGTTTCGTACTCGCCTTGCGCTTCAATATGTCGGCGAAACGATTCAGACCGGACGTCAATACAGAAGACTGCTTGGGCTTTCGGGCGCGACGGAGACCCGGACTGTGTAGCTCGCTGGGATGCGAGTTTGCCGAGTAGCTGCTGCCGGTAACAGTCCTCATAGGCCTCCAGCCACACCGGTCCATGCGTGTCCTGCGGGAAGCGGTCCAACAGGTCCAGCAGTCTTTGGACGTTCTGCTCTGAGAGCCCCTGGACCTCGGTTGGAGAGAGCTCCAGGAACTGAGCCAGATGGAACAGGCGCCAGGCCTGCCGACAGACACGTTGCGTGTTCAGGTCGACACTCCCGTGGTGATTCCCCGTACCTGTCTGGTCTGCTTCTGGATGTTCTTGAAGGTACGCGCGTATAGCTGGGAGGGTTCCCTCGGTCTGCCATATTCGCTGACAAATCGCTTGCACGAATTCGCCCTCATAGAATAGCCGAACGGCCAAGTACTCCGTGGCATTGATCGGATACTTTTGCTGCCCAGGGTATTCTGGGTTTTCCACACGCCACTTGATGAAGCCGGCCCAGCCAGGAAGATGGGCCAAGTGCCTTGAGAGGTATCTGGTCCATTGATCTTCTGGAATGCCAAGACGGCGCAACTGGAGATCGATCGCATCTTCCGGCACTTCAGGAAGGCGCGCGATCTTCTGAGCAAAATCCCTGATGCCGAGGAACCGCCCGCTATAGTCTCGCGGAGCCAGCTCACGCCATGCCTTATAGAAGCCAAGTTGCCGTGAGGGCATGTGCCAGCCCGCGAAGCCTTCATCTAAGAAGGCTGCGCACCATTTGATGACTTGCTCATTAATCTGTTCGACCACATCCACCCCAGCCAGGTTAGCGACCCACTCTCCAACTGTCTCCTGGAGCACAGTGGAAGTCCCATCCGGGTCGCCGAGCACAGCGGAGGCAGATCGGTCGTTAGGCTTTACTTCCTGCGACCGGGCAGGATGTTCCGAATCCAGTCCGGTCAAATTGAGTGTCGTCAGGATACTGGTCCAGAGCGTGCCAACGTAATACCCTTCTGAATCCTGCTCAGCGGGAGGAGGCTCTTGAAGGTGACGCTCGATCACCCGCTGTCGGGTGTCTTGAGGGACGTCGCCTCGGAACCGCGTGGTCGCCTGTTCCCGGCTGATCTGCCACGCCAACATCGAGGGTTCGAGTTCCTCTATGCCGTACAGAAGATGGAGTCTCAGAACTTCTGAGGGCTCGATTCGCCGAGACCCCACCTGGACAGGAGGCTCAGCAGCAACCGACGCCAGAACTCTGTGGAGCGCACGAACAATTCCTTCGGGCGTGATCCGCCCTTGGTGGTACTGCCGCCGGTATTCGTCGTTTGAGAGATAGCCGTTCCCCCCCAACAACTGTTTCGCGTGGTTGACGGCCTCATTAAAGTGTAGGGATTCAAGCCCCTGGAGTGGGTTGCGAGATACATACGTCCGCATAGGCCAAAAGCGGGCAACGGGAGCGCTGGCCTCGGTGACCTGCTCCTGCAACCGTCGTCGATCCACCGCGGAAAGCTCCTGCATCTGGCTTGGTGGTCCTTCGCCACTGAGCGCTGTTCGCGTATCCTGGCTCTCCACATCCATAAAGGTTCTTTTGGGACCAGCGAGGCCCAGTGGGCGCTAGTGGCTGAGCAAAAAAATAGCCAACCGCGACCTTGCCCCCTACTTGTGGGATGACAAGGATCGTCAGTTGGCTTGTACTGCCACTGACCTCTGTTAAGAGCCAGCTGCCCTACAGCCCTATTTCAGATTAACCGCCGACTGCGGGTGGCTCCATCTCTCTCGCTGTTTCATGTACGGCAGGGACAAACGGCGCCACCCCTTGACCTTACCGCGAGGGCCGTTTATACCACACTAGCGTGGGGAACTCAATAGATTAACGAGTCGCCCGGGTCTCCAATGTTGAGCAAGAGACTGGCCCATGGCGGAGCTGGAGGGTTCGAAATTGCGCTGGCTGCATAAAAACTCTTATTATAGGTATGATACGACACCAAACTCAGACACGCTGAGGAAGTCGATCACCATGAAGAACGGACCAACCAAGGGCGAAGCTGAAAGCGCCATCCGGAACGCGATCATCAAGTTTGAACAAGAATTTATGGGTCGAGGTCCCACTGACGTCAAAGCGTTCATCCTGCGCGACATCGTGTTGGTGAGACTCAAAGGTGTCCTCACACCGGCCGAACGGCAACTGGCCAAGAGTCCCGACGGGGTCGACATGGTGAAACGCATGAGGCAAAATCTTATTAGCCAGGGACGGGATCGACTCTGTAAGCTGATAGGCGAGATAACCGGAGTTCAGGTGGCCGGCCTCTTCACCGATATTGACGCGCAGATCGGCGAACGCGTCATCATTTTTACAATGGAGTATGACCTGGAACGCTCCTTGCGATAGTCGAACGACGCCTTATCGGTTCGACCACGTTCCCATCCGTCCCCCTGCGCTTATCAGCATCGTGAGAGGTCAAGCTTAAGACCCGACCCCTACCTAGTGAAGACACTTACCCTGCCCGGTAAGTAAGTCAAATCTTGGTTAACCCGCACCCCAGGCTCACGCTGGTCAGTACAGGGTTCACTCTACAACAGCTTATGTTTAGGGAGAACCGGAAGATGGAGAAAGTCTGTTGATATGAATGACAGGTTTTGA
>JBHICF010000124.1:0-6219 GCA_046759485.1 Nitrospiraceae bacterium | reverse complement strand
GGTGTGTTTGCAGGCGGACGGCTGGGGTACACCCTGTTCTATAATTTCCCCTACTACCTCGAGCATCCCTTAAAGATTTTCGCCGTCTGGGAAGGCGGCATGTCGTTCCACGGAGGACTTATCGGGACAATCATCGCGATCTGGATCTTCTGTCGTCGCCGAGGATTCTCAGCCTACACGATCGCTGATCTGGTCGCGATCACGGTGCCGATTGGGCTCGGGCTCGGCCGGATTGGCAACTTTATCAACGGTGAACTATATGGCCGACCTACGGATGTGCCATGGTGCATGGTCTTTCCGGGTGCGGGGCCAGAATGTCGGCATCCTTCACAGCTTTATGAGGCAGCGTTAGAGGGAGGTCTGCTCTTCGTCCTCTTGTGGTTCATTGGGCGACGATCCACCCCACCGGGCACGGCTCTCTGGACTTTCATCACCGGGTATGGCTTGTGCCGCATTGTCGTGGAATTCTTCCGTGAGCCTGACTATCATCTCGGGTTCATTCTCGGGGCTTTTTCGATGGGACAACTTCTCAGCCTTCCCATGTTCCTTGTCGGTGCCTTCATGGTCGCATGGGGGTATCAGCAGACAACCGCTACTAGCCAGCCGAAATAATTCCTACCAGTGGAGAAGACCTGAGATAAGTCCTTAGCGTGTCGGCCTTTGCCGTTGTGGGCGGGGTCTAGAGCGATCTGGCATTCGGCCTCGCTGATTGGGCTTTGACAGCCCCAGGCCACGGCGGAACTGGTGTCGCTCTTCCGGGCTCATCTGTTTCCACTTCTCGCGCAGTTCCTTACGGCGTTCAGGCGGTTGGTTCTTGAACCACTGCCGTGTTGCCCGGAGCCGCCGCTGTCGTTCCGGCGGCAATTGTTTAAACCGGTCCAGCCTCTTCCGGAACCGCTGCTTCTCTTCAGGACTGAGGGCCTTCCACCGGTCGTAGTTCTTGCGTGCCTGACGACGTTGCTCGGGAGACATCTGCTCCCATCGTTTAGCGCCCTTGCGCAAATGATTTTGCCGCTCAGCAGGAAGTTGGTCCCACTGACCAGCGAACCGTTTCAAGATCCGCTGCTCTTTCCGTGACAGCTCATCCCAGCCAACACCGGGCGAGTCTGATTCGGCCGGCCCCGCCAAGGCAAGCATGAGCAGGCATAACGAAATGGAGAGTAGGACTTTCATGGCTCCTGTGTTTCCTCTGGATACGGCACGCTCGGCAGCTCGGGTCTGCTCTCTGACGGCAAGTCCTGGTCGGAGTTCTCGTATAGGTCAAGCTCGCGGCGAGGGTCCGTTTCGCCTCGGGTCCGAAATTGAGCGGGCGGAGTCATGGACTCCTCCAGCTCGAATGGGTCCACCCATTCACCGTCCGAGGTCTCCCAGGTACCGAGGAATTCCAACATGTCCATGTCTGGCTCGGTTGCGATGGCGGGGGGTACCCAAAGGGACAGGTGAGCCGTGAGGCATAATGCCACAGCCAGCCATCTAAGTTGTGCTTTCGCGTTCAGCCAGCCACGAATAGAACTCGAGGTCATCATAGAATTCCAAGTTCTCCGCCGTAGCCAGCACCTCAACGTCATTGAGATCCGGAAGCGGATCGGTGGCCGAGGGTTGTGTCAGCCACAAAGTTACGGCCAGCACTGCAACTGACGCGGCAGCCAGCCCACTAGCCCATGCCCATGCAGCTGTGGACGCCGGCGTTTCCAATGCACGGTGGCGGGCTCCACGCAGGCGTCTCAGTACTCCGTCATCCAAGTCCTCCGTACTTCGGTCTAGCGCAGCCTTTGCTGCGTTGATGAACCGTTCTTCCTTCTCATTGCCATTCACGGCCATTGGTCCTCTAGACGTTCACGCAACGCATGAATCGCGCGTGACAAGTGTGTCTTGACACTACCCTCTGAACATCCCATGACCTCGGCAGTGTGTTGTACATCATACTCCTCCCAGACGCGCAGGAGGAAAGCTTGCTGCTGCCGGAGCGGCAGTGACCGCAGCGCTTCTTCCAGGCGGGCTGCCGCGCGCTTGTGCGACAACTGGTCAGTAAGATCTGGTGTGGCGGTGTCGGGGACCGTCTCGAGGGGATCGGGAGCGTCTTCATCCTCTCTGCGCCCGAACCAGAGGCGCCAACGGTCACGGATACGTTTGCGCCTGTACCAATCCCGTATCTTGCTCTGAAGGATGCGGTGAAAGAGCGGGCCCCATTCGTCCGTCTCCCTGGAGGCATACCGTTGGACCAACTTGAGCATAGCTTCCTGCACCAGGTCCAGGGCTTCGTCCGTGTCCCCGGTTGCAATCTGGGCCATGCGGAGGGCGCGTTTCTCAACACCGGCGAGAAACTGCTCAAGTGCCTGCGTTCGATCCAGCGGGTACGCCCTCCCCGTGTACGACGTTTGCCGTGCATAGTGCGGGAGGCTAGCCACAGACTGCGGCTGGCCCGGGCCTTACCGGCGGCCCATTCTACCATGGTTGCCGCGCCGGTTTTCACGATTGGTTTGCCGATCACCCTGACGCTGCTGCCGCTTCTCGATCCGATCGCCCTTGCGATCCATGCGATGCTGCATCCGCTCGTGCTTGCGGTCGAGCCGGTTCTGCATGCGGTGGCTCTTACGATCGTGCCTCTTTTGAATGCGATCGGTCTTTCGATCCATGCGCTTTTCGATTCGATCTGCCTTGCGGTCCATGCGAGTATCGATTCGGTCCTTCTTGCGGTCCAGCCGATGCTGGAGCCGCTGACTCTTTCGTTCATGCCGCTTTTCGATCCGATCGCCTCTACGGTCGAGCCGGTCGTCGATCCGATCACCCTTCCGATCAAGGCGACGCTCGATTCGGTTTCCTTTTCGATCTAACCGGTTCTCGATCCGATTACCCTTCATATCCAGGCGGTTTTCAATTCGATCTCCCTTGTTATCTAGGCGTTCTGCCAAGGCCTCGTTACCATGGGCACGAGCTTTGTCGGCCTTCTGGTCGAGGCGCTCGTCGATGGTCTCCCCGCGTTGGTCCAGCCGTTCATTGACTCTTTCGCCTCGCTGATCCAACCGCTCATTGACATTCTCACCACGCTGATCCAGCCGCTGGTTGATCGCGTCCCCTTTCTTGTCAAGCTTAAACGCGACCATCGTGCCTGAGGTACTCTCTTCTGCATAGACCGACGTCGTGGCTAGGGCGAGCGCTAAGCCACCGATGATCAGAACTCGTGTATCCATGGTGATCCCTCCTTTTGTTACTCTGTCAAGTGTATCAGCCCCTTAGCTCCCTACAACGCACAAGGGACGGAACCGTTGACAGGCCACAAGCACTGGTAATCCTTGACGATACGAAGCTGATGGGCGTGGTAATTCTGGGGAGATTTGAGAGTGTGGGCTAGGTTGGGACTGTGCCGACTATCTAGGAGGCGGGCTAATAGGGCATTTCCTCATCATGGAGTCCGAAGTGATGGCCTATCTCGTGCACGACGGTGTCCTTAACCTCCTGGACAACCTCCTGCTCGGTACGGCAGAGCCGCAGAATTGGGCCTCGATAAATTGAGATGCGAGCGGGAAGGTGGCCGCCCGGGCTGAAGAAGGACTCCTGATTCAGAGCCGTTCCCGTATACAGGCCTAAGAGATCATCCTCCGATTCCATCTCCATCTCGTTCAAGAGTTCGCGTGGGGGCTCTTCTTCCACGACGACCGAAATGTTCTCGAGCAACTGGCGATACTTGCTCGGCAAGCTCTCCACGGCTTGGTGCACCAAATTTGCGAACTTCTCTGGATTGATCCCAGGCACGTGTCCATCCTAATCTGGTATGGCCTACACTGGTACGGCTACACCATTTCGCAAGAAGAGGAACTGAAACCGGACTTGCTCGAGGCCGAGTCCGCGTGCTACTGCTGCCTTGTAAACACGCGCTTGCGGCTCATACGCAGCGGCTCGCTGAGGAATTTCCTCATCACTCACGAAGTCGGTCTTGTAGTCGGCGACCCAGACATTTCCGTTAATGCGGTAGACGATATCAATCACCCCTTCCATTGCACAACCCTCGCGCGGGGAAATTGAAGCTCCACTAAGAGATCCGCTCCATGGCATGATGAACGGCATTTCCCGCTGGATGACAGTGGCGCGACGTAGCTCAGCATACGGAGCTGAAACGCTGAAGACCCCGAGGATCTCGCACAACTCAGCTTGGATCCGGTCGGCGTGATGCGCCCATTCAGGTGGAACAGCATGATGGCAGATGCTCGCGATTCGCGTTTGGAGCCTCTCGGGGTCCTCGGCATAATCCCACCCTTCGAGCACCCGATGCGCAAGGGTTCCAATAAGGCCGGCCATAGTGCGCTCCTCCCCGTCTGCGTGTCGACGGGAAGGTGGGGGAATGCCCCTGGATCGAGTCCTGTTCGACGTCGAGAGTTCTGATGGGGTTGTGTAAAGGACCGTGTGCTCGGCGTCTTCCCACCGCTTTGATCGGTCACTCCACCGTTTTTGTAGTTCCCTGGGATCATCCGCGACCTCACGCCATGTTGCGTCCGCCCGCGGAACGCTACGCCTACCATCGGGTACGGTCACGACATCAATCATGACCTCACCCTCCCCCACTGAGATGATTGCCTGCTCCGTTGCAAAGGGATCGATCCCCAGCACACTGCCGATGTGTGCCAACGCGCTCTCCTCGTTGCGGCTCTTTTCTCCCGGCAGGCCTGCAGAGAGTATCAGCCGTCGCTTCGCGCGTGTCATGGCCACATAGAGAATCCGCTTCTGCTCCGCGCGCTGGCGGACAGCGAGCTTGTCACGCACATAGATCCCGCCAACAGTCTGCAGCTCCCCGACCCGGACTCCGACCAGCCCACTCGACCAATCATGTTGCGCCATGATGCGCGGTTCACTGTGACCGGATCGTTGATGAAGACCAGCCAGGATGACGACCGGGAACTCCAAGCCCTTAGCCTTATGGACGCTTAGCAATCGCACGGCACCGATCTGCTCAGTCTCCTCGAGCGTCTCTTCCACTAAGGAGCACTCGGGTTCATCGGGTGGCTCACTCACTCGCTTCACCATCTCGGTGACAAGCCCTTGAAATGAGAGATCTCCCTGTTGTGCTAGTTGCGACAGGATGTTTCTAAGCTTCATGAGGTTGGCGACCGCTTGCTCGTGGTCAATCGAGGCCGCAGCGAGTTCCAGCAGGGGAAGACGTGCAAAAAGCAAGTGGATGGCTTCATCCAACGGCAGCCGAGGCATCAGCCGATGAAGTTCCCGAAGTACAGCGTAGACTGGAGCCACACGGTCTGCCGAGCGAACCTGTCGAGAGTGCTCGAGCTCGGCTGCCTCATATCTGTAATCCAGGAGATTGGCTCGCGCCAAAGCCTCCAGGTCCGTGTCGGGCACTCCGCCAAATGCAGAACGAAGCACGCCAACCAAGGCCACGCGGTCCAATGGATTCGCGACGAGGCAAACCACGTTGACGACATCGATGATCTCCTGCCGCTCATAGAAGTGTTTTTCCCCGTCTGTGAGGCATGGGATGTCGTGCCTCCGTAATGCTTCCAGGTAGTCCCGAGCCTTGGTGAACGTTCTCAGGAGAATCGCCACGTGCTTGGGTCTGACCTTGACCCGTGCACCCAGATCAAGGATTTCCTGCCGACCGAAGACTTCTTCGCTCAGCCATCGTGCGAGCTCCTCCGCCTCCATACGAGTCGCCGCCTCTATGTCTGTCTCCGGCTCTCGCGGGCGGACGAGTCGGAGCTCCACGCGCTCGGACGGAAGTGGAGAACTATCACTCTCAAACGCCTGAAGCGGTTCATGTCTCGGCTGAATCCCTCTGATGGGTTTTTCGGGAAACACCCGTGAGAAGAAGGCGTTGAGCGTAGCCAGTAGCTTAGGGTGACTCCGAAAGTTCGTCTGCAAGGTGTAACTTTCAGCAGCGGGAGTCTGCGCGATGATCCTATCCTTCACCACAGTGTCATAGGCTTCCATGTCAGCGCCGCGGAATGCATAGATTGACTGTTTAGGGTCACCCACGATGAACAGTTTCCCGGGCTCGAGACGCACGGTTCGCCAGTCCTTGCTTGTGTTCCCGAGGCTCTCAGCCAGGTAGAGAATCAGCTCGTATTGCAGCGGATCCGTATCCTGGAATTCATCTACCAACAGAGCTCGAAACTGCCTCTTCAGCTCCTGCCGGATGGTCAGATTGTCACGGAGGAGATCACGCGCTCGCGCAAGGAGCCCGTCAAAAGTAATGTAGCCGTTTTGAGCAAACCG
>JBHICF010000123.1:0-6389 GCA_046759485.1 Nitrospiraceae bacterium | reverse complement strand
CCAGAGAGAATAACCGCAACCTTTTTCATGTTGTCCTCCTCGCGTTTCTTGTGGAGAAAAAGGGATCAATGTTAAGGAGAAGGTATGCTTCCCTATCATGGTGGGCACAGTAACGTCAATCGAGGAACACGCCAACAGGCGCAAGCTCGAGCCCAATGAGCCGCTACCGAAGGGACCATCGAGAAATCGTACCCGGATTCTCAGCCTTGAGCTGGGCGAGTTGCTGCGCAGAGGGGGTATCGGAACCTGCTGAAAAATTTGGTAGGCCGTGCAGTGATCAATCCAGATACCCGCTGATTAAGAGTAGTCCGCATATCCCAACTGACAGCACCCAAGATGAGCCAACAGAAGGTAAACATGGGGAATCGGGGTGATCGTAGGTCCTGTTGGGTCTTGTTGGGTCACGGTAGTTTGGCACCAAGTTGGCACTAAGAGTTCGCTTTTCCTGAGCTTTGGTCTAGATCCTCGCCTTGACCCACGTCGCTGGCGGGGAGTAAAGTCGGACCTGAGGTCCCGCAATTACGGCGAAAGGGCGGCTTATTCCGTATCATGTCTGCGTCTTCTCGCATACTTCGGTTACGCGTTGTGGGTCTACTGTGGTTGGTGCTTGGGGTGCTGGCTATCCCACTCATCCACATTCACCCCGAGGCTGACCATCGCCATGGGAACGCTGGTCACGAGCACGGCGGGATGTTTCACACCGTGTTCTCGCCTGACCTGCCTTGTGAGTACGCTGTTCATGGTCAATTTGCCAGTTCTCAGGGGCGAACACCGGGATCTCCCAATGTTGTCGGACAGAATGCGCATCTCTTCAACCATTTCGAAATTGGTTATTTTCTTCTCACTACCTCCTTAGATAGTGTCGCGGAAAAGCCGCCGACCACTTATGCCACTTACATTGCGGTGGGAGGTGAGTTCGTAAGAGCGCCTTGCTCCACCGCTTCTACTTTCGGTGCCCATTGGCCGACCCGGGTTCTGCTAGCCTCTGACCTGTCTGCTCGCGCCCCTCCCTTCCAAGCTATCTGATTCTGTTTTCACGCTCTTCGGAAGTTCACACTGATAGTGTTCGTTGACGCTTCTTGTGCACGGGAGATCAATTCCTTGACCCTGATGCTACGGACGTCAGCGGAATGATGGAGTTGGAGCATGCTTGGGCGCATCTTGACCAATCCTAGGCTCGTCCAGCCTCTTGGGTTCGCTAGACCTTTCGAGACTTGCCCCACTGACCAAAGCGAAGATCGGTCGACCACGAGCCAGATCTCGATTGCCGGGCACTGGGTGATGCTTGTGGCTCTTCTACTCACCCTTGTTTCGGGTTGCGGCGACGGCTCGACCGAGGATCCCGAACAACCTGCCAGAGAGGCTGTGAAGATCGGCCCTCGTGACTTCAGAATCGAGCGGATTCCCCCGGTCGTGGAGCAACGCTTGCAGACCCAGCCGGTCAAACCGCGGCTGATTCAGCAGATCGTTGCAGCACCTGGCGAGGTGGCGCTCGATCTCAAGCGCGTCGCTAAGGTGACCTCACGCATTGAGGGCCAGGTCGAGAAGGTCCATGTGCAATTAGGGGATCGTGTTCGACGCGGGCAGCCGCTGGTCGCGATCGGGAGCCTGAAATTGGATGAGTTGGTGCAGGAATACCTTGTCTCAAAGACGCAGGCAGAGGTAGCCGAAGATAACCTACGGCGGGTCAAAAAGCTCCGGGCGGACGAGATCATCGCAGAACGCCAACTCGTTGAGGCCCGGGGGCATCATTTGGAAGCCAAGGCACGCTATGAACATGTGCGCGAAAAACTACTCAACATGGCGTTGACTGAAGAGGAGTTGCGGGAGCTTGAGGTAGGCAGCCATTCAGAAGGCCATCTGTATCTTCTTAAGGCCCCGCTCAGTGGAACAGTGGTGAGCCAGAACGTCGTGCTCGGTCAAGGAGTGTCTCCAGGCATCGACCTCCTCGAGGTGGTGGACACAGACCAAGTCTGGGTCTTTGCGAACCTGCCGATTGAGGAGGCGCGGCGGTTCAAGAAAGGCGACAAGGGCACCATTGTGCCAAAAGGCGGGAAGCCGTTTGAGGTCCCGCTCGCGTATATCGCTCCGCTTGCCGATGAAAAAACGCGGACGGTCCAAGTGCGATTTGATGTGCCCAATCGGGATGGTCGCCTGAGGCCTCATGAGTACGTGGAAGTTCAAATGGCCATCGAAGGTTCTCAGGTCCTTGCAGTACCCGTCTCGGCTGTCACACAGATCAACAGCATGCGTGGCGTGTTTGTTCAACGAGAGACCGGGTATGACTTTGTTCCGGTACGAACCGGAAGCGAGGGAGGCAGTTGGGTCCAGATCACAACTGGACTGACCGCTGGAGAGCAGGTGGTCACGGCCGGCGTGTTTGAGCTTAAGAGTCTGCTGCTGAAGGAAACGATCCAGACAGGAGAGTAGGATGAGATGGACCGGTTGCTAAGCCTCTCGCTACGGTATCGCTTCTTTACGCTCGTGGCCACCATTCTGGTCGTCGTGTTGGGACTCTGGTCGCTGACCGAGCTGCCTATTGACGCGGTCCCCGACTTGACCCCGGTACAAGTGCAAATCCTCACGCGTGCGCCTGCCTTAGGCCCAGTCGAGGTGGAGCAGTTCGTCACTTTCCCGATTGAAGCCTCTCTCAGCGGACTACCTGGGCTACACGAGCTGCGGTCCATGTCGCGCTATGGCTTGTCGGTCGTCACGGCGATTTTCGAGGATGCGACCGACATCTACCGGGCCAGGCAGCTAGTCAACGAGCGGCTGGCCCGGGCTATGGAACGCATTCCACGCGATTATGGCCAACCCATGATGGGGCCGCTCACGACCGGGCTTGGCGAGGTTTATCAGTTCACTGTCAAAGGCGAAGGGTATAGCGCGATGGCGTTACGCACCATCCTAGAGTGGGACATCGGGATGCGGCTTCGTGCGGTCCCAGGTGTCGTGGAAGTGAATATTTGGGGTGGTGAGGAGCAGCAATACCAGGTGGTGGTGGATCCTGCCAAGCTGCTTTCCTTCAAGCTATCGCTCAAGCAGGTCTTTGACGCCCTGGAGCGAAATAATGCCATCGCAGGAGGCGGGTACATTGAGCGTCACCGTGAGCAGTTGCTCATCAGGGGCGAGGCGCTCGCGACCAAGACGGAAGATCTCGCCCTGATCGTGGTGGAACACGGACCGGGAGGGATCCCGATTTTTATCAGAGACGTGGCAGAGGTCAAAGAAGCTCCAGCCCTCCGAATCGGCGCGGCCACCGCTATGGGGGAGGGAGAGACGGTGATCGGGATGGTCCAGATGCTCGCGGGCGAGAATGCCCAGCAGGTAGTGGAACGTGTCAAACAGCGTGTCGCTGAAATCCAGACCACTCTCCCGCCCGGGGTGACCATCGAACCATACTACGATCGGACCCTCTTTGTGTCGCAGGTCATCCGGACAGTCCGGAACAATCTCTTGGAGGGAGGATTGCTGGTTGTTGCGGTCCTCTTTCTGTTTCTTGGCGACCTTCGTGCCGGGGTAATCGTCGCCTCGGCTATCCCGCTCTCGATGCTCCTCGCCTTCACCGGGATGACGCAGGCAGGACTCTCAGGAAACCTCATGAGCCTCGGCGCGATCGATTTCGGGTTGTTGGTCGATGGCTCGGTGGTCATGATCGATAACATTCTACGCCGGCTCGCCCGCAAGAGGGTCTTGAGTCAGGATGAGAGACTGGCCGAGATCCAGGCCGCGGGCCGTGAAGTGCTACGTCCTGTTACTTTTGCCGTGGGAATCATCATTCTTGTTTATGTGCCCGTTCTCCTGCTCACGGGGCTCGAGGGGAAGATGTTCCGACCGATGGCGTTCACCGTGATTCTGGCCCTGGCGGGTTCCCTGCTGTTGGCCGTGACACTGATACCGGTGCTGGCGTTCTGGTTTGCGCGTCCCACAGAGGGCCAGGAGGACAATCGTGTGACCCGACTCCTGCTACGTGCATATGAGCCCTGTCTTCGTTGGGCCATGTCCCACACTCGTTGGGTTGTCACGCCAGCGGTGCTACTGTTCCTGCTCAGCTTGGGGTTAGGGTGGTGGCTCGGGATGGTATTCGTACCTCGACTGGACGAAGGCGACATGGCCATCCAGGCTTGGCGGTTGCCGAGCACGTCACTCAGCGAATCCGTGGCGACCTCGTTAGAAATTGAGCGCGTTCTTCGTCAGTTTCCCGAGGTCATCAAGGTGGTTACACGGACGGGAAGCCCGGAGGTCGCTACCGATCCGATGGGGATCGAGCTGTCAGACGTTTTTGTGATACTGAAGCCACAAAACGAATGGACTACAGCCAGGACTCGCGAGGGACTGATCGCCAAAATGAAACCGGCCATCTTAGATGCTGTGCCCGGCGTTGGGCTTGGGTTCACGCAACCGATTGAGATGCGATTCAACGAGCTGATCGCTGGGGCGCGGTCAGATGTCGCGGTGAAGATCTTCGGCGAGGACTTGGATATACTGCGCGAGAAAGCCGAGTCAGTCGCACGGGCGCTCCAGAAGGTCCAGGGTGCGGCGGATGTGAAGGTGGAGCAGGTGGCCGGACTGCCCCTGCTACGGGTCATCGTGGATCGACAGCAGCTCGCCCGATATGGCCTGAGTGCTGACGATATTCTGGCCCTCGTCGAGACATCGCGAGTGGGACGTATCGTCGGGACCGTGCTCCAGGGCCAACGACGATTTGATCTCGTCGTGCGGATGGCGGAGGAAGCCTCACGTGACCCGGCCGCGCTCGGAAGTTTGCTCCTCCCCACCCCTCATGGTGAGTTGGTGCCTCTTTCACGCCTTGCGGCCATACGGGTGGACACCGGCCCGGCCCAAGTCAGCCGCGAGGACGTGCAGCGGCGCATCGTGGTGGAATCTAACATTCGTGGCCGCGACTTAGGCAGCTTTGTGGTAGAGGCCCAGCGAGTTATCCGTGAAGCAGTCACCCTGCCGACAGGATACTATTTGACTTGGGGCGGCCAATTCGAGCACCTCGCACAAGCCTCACGTCGGATGGCTGTGGTTGTGCCGGCCACCCTGGTTCTAATCCTGAGTGTGCTCTCTGTCATTTTCGGGACCCTGCGGCCGGCGCTGCTGATCTTCCTGAATGTTCCCTTGGCGTTGTCTGGCGGTGTGTTGGCCCTTTGGCTACGTGGTCTACCTCTCAGCATCTCGGCTATGGTCGGATTTATTGCGCTGTTTGGGATTGCCGTGCTCAACGGCGTCGTGCTCGTCAGTCATATCAGGCAACTGGAAGGAGAGGGCCTTCCCACGGATCGAGCTGTGATCCAGGGTGTAACGGATAGACTACGGCCCGTCCTCATGACTGCGCTGGTGGCGAGCCTGGGATTTCTTCCGATGGCGGTGGCGACCAGCATGGGCGCAGAGGTGCAGCGCCCACTCGCCACAGTGGTGATCGGGGGACTGATCACATCCACTGCTCTGACGCTGTTAGTCCTCCCGACCCTCTACGCGCGTGTCTGCCATGGTCGTACGAGGGCAGCGTCGCCGTAGTGTGTGATTGGACTCCAAGGTGAGCAGTCGGCCCGCTGATTAAGAGTCCTCTGCAATCCCCAACTGACAGCACCCAAGATGACCCAACAGAAGGTAAACATGGGGAATCGGGGTGATCGTAGGTCCTGTTGGGTCTTGTTGGGTCACGGTAGTTTGGCACCAAGTTGGCACCAATTCTACCGTTTGGAGCTGGCTTCTAACACCGTAATAACACCTGCCGTTGGTCCCATCTGAACCCCCTTGAACCGCGTTTCCCCTGAACCTATACTTCGCTTGAATGTCGGTCCAACGAGTCATCATCACAGGAGAAAAGGGCATGCGGCAGAGAGCAAACAGCTTCTATGCTTGGACGGCGTTGCTCATACTCACGATCCCGCTGGCATCCTGCATTAGGGCTGAAAAGGCAAGATGTGAGAGTCACCGCGGACGGTAAAGTAGAGGTGAGTTTCGAGTTCGCACAAGAGTAGCGTTCCAAGCTCGCAGAAGGAGGTAACAGTTCCCGTGTATATTTTATGGCATGTTGCTGCCGCCGCATTTCTCACGTTCTGTTGCTTCACCGGATTGTTCCCCCAGCAGTCATTCGGAGCGGAACCAGTCATCCAGGCCCAACTGACCACGGCTCCACAAGTCCCGCCCTCCATTTCACGCTCGAAACCCGCGCGCGTCGTCGTGCGTCTCGAGGCGAAAGAGTTCATTGGGCCGTTGGCAGACGGTGTCCAATATAAATTCTGGAGCTTTAACGGCACGGTGCCAGGCCCCATGATACGGGTTCGCGTGGGGGACACCGTGGAGTTGCATTTGAAGAACGCCGAACAGAACAAATTTCCTCACAACATTGATCTTCATGCCGTGAACGGACCGGGCGG
>JBHICF010000122.1:0-6417 GCA_046759485.1 Nitrospiraceae bacterium | reverse complement strand
ACATAGTTATGCCCATGCCCGTTGGGGTTGTTGCATTTCCCGAACACCCGCTGATTGTCTTCCGCCGAGAGGCGGTCTGTATGCAAGCAATGCGCGGCGCAGAACCGGTACCGACGTGTGAGGCTTGCTTCTCCCATTGGGATTGCGACGTCTCGTCCCGTTGCTTCAGACGTTATCCTACTGATTCAGATGCATACACAACGGGCCGGAGATCATGCTTCCTGAGAGAAGTTGCCCCCGGCCCGAACCCAACCCGTCTGGTTACGCGCTGAAGGAACTGCCGCAGCCGCACGTGGTCTTGGCTTGCGGATTGTTCACCGCAAATCCCGATCCCTGGAGGCTATCGACGTAATCGACCTGTGCGCCGCTCAGCAACGGAGCACTTTGCGAATCCAAGATGACTGAGACGTCTCCTTTCTCGATGACGGTATCATCATCCGCCACCTTGGTCTCGAAGGCCATCCCGTACTGGTAGCCGTGGCATCCTCCTCCACGCACATAGATCCTGAGGCCCACCGCCTCCTGCTCTTCTTTGATCAACTCGCGGATCTTCTCTTCAGCCTTGGGTGTAATGGTAACCATCCAGTCCCTCCTTCTGCTTCTTCACTTTGCCCTTTTAATTTTTCCCTTTTCCCTGCTGAGTCATTCCTGCATGCTCAATGATGTGCCTGAGTCCACGCCCTCTGCTTGCTGTCCTTCGTCCTCGGGCTTCTCCCATTTCTTCTCAGGCACCTTGACCACGACATCCCCGAGGACTCGTGCCTGACATCCCAGCCGGTGTTGCTGCTCGAAGAGGGATTCCCGATCCAGAAGGTCCTGCTCTTCGAACTCAATTTCGGAGAGCTGATCCCGTCCCTCCTGCACTTCTACCCGACAGGTGGTACAGGACGCGTTGCCGCCACAGTCATGGTTCAGCGGAAACCCCAGGAGCTTGGACGCTTCCAGCAGGCTCACGTTCTCGGGCACCTCTCCACTTTTTCCTTCTGGGTGTAGAAAGGTCACCTTTGGCATGAGTGTACCACCCCAGGATCAGGAATCCACGCCCGCCGGGACAGGCCCGTAGGGACACCGCTTCAGCGCCAAGTGCTCCTCGTACTCGTGCCGGAAGAGCTGGAGACTGCTCTGGACCAGCACCGCGGCGCCGGTCACGAGCGTACAGTACCCGGTCCCTTTCACGAAGCCACAGAGCTGGAGCAGGCTGTCCAGGTCTTTCTCCGTTCCCTCGCCACGCTCGATCTTCGTCATCAATGTGGCCAGATTGATGGTCCCCATCCGACAAGAGGGGCACTGCCCGCAGCTCTCCGCTTTGAAGAACTCCGAGTATTTCAGCGTCTGGGCCACCATACAGGAGGCATCATCCACCACGATCACGCCAGCCGAACCCAGTCCCGTGCCGGCCTTCTTCAGGGAGTCGAAGTCCATGGCCAAGTCGAGCTTATCTGCCGTGACCATGGCGAAGGAAGGTCCGCCGGGGAACACGGCTTTCACCTGATGTCCATCCGGGACGCCACCAGCCGCTTCGATCAGCTGACGCAGCGGGGTGCCCATTGGCATCTCGTAGATACCAGGGTTCTTGACCGCTCCACTGAGCGAGAACAGCATGGTGCCGGGACACTTCTCTGTGCCCACACTCTGAAACCACTGGGCACCCTTGAGGAGGATGCGCGGCACGTTGCACAGCGTCTCCACATTGTTGACCAAGGTGGGTTTTCCATACAGCCCGAAATCGGTGGGATAGAACGGAGGCTTCTGGCGCGGCATGGCCGGACGACCCTGCATGGATTCCAGCATGGCCGTCTCTTCGCCCGCGACATAGCTCCCCTGCCCAGAGAACACTTCCAAGTCCAGGTCGACACCCGTGCCCAGGATGTTCTTGCCAAGAAACCCCTTCGATTTCGCCTGCGTGATTGCTTTTTCCAGGTTGGCGCGTTCTTCCTCGTACTCGTGATTGACGTAAATATAGGAGGCCTTCGACTTCACCGAGAAGGCAGCGATCAGACAGCCTTCCAGGAGCTGATGGGGATAGTGTTTGAGGAGATAACGATCCTTGAAGGTTCCGGGTTCATGCTCGCCGGCATTGCAGACAAAATACCGCTCATTGATCCGGTGATGGAGCACCTTGTCCCATTTGGTTCCGGTCGGAAATCCGGCACCGCCGCGTCCGCGTAAGCCTGAGCGTTTAATTTCTCCCACAATATCATCGGGGGTGCGCTCGCTGGTCACACACTGCCGCCACGCCGCATACCCACCGAGGCGCTCATAGGCCCCGATATCCCAAGGCGGCCCGTCCATCTTTTGCATAACGATCGGCTCAGTGGCAGCCACGATCCCTCGACGTTGTCTAACGGTGGAAGAATCCGAGCTTTTTGCCTAAGACTCGATACTATACGGCCAGCTAGGCAACGACGTCAAGCATCGGACAGCCGGAATAGGCCTAAATCTCAATTGGTTAGGGCCTCTGGCCTATCCCGGAGGAATCGTGAGAGGAGGGGTCTGGGGCACCGGTCCACTCATGGGCCGGCGCCCCTCACCTGTGCGCGAGATGGGTTCTATCCGAAGTGGCTGGCAGCAGCCATGAAGAAGAGTATTGGGATCGAGAGCAACACGTTGATGCGCGAGGCATACAAGGCCTTCTTGGCCAGGGCCGCCATCTCCGGCGGAGTCGGCTGTCCGGACTCCGCGGACTCTTTCGTCATTCGAATGATTTCCTTCTGACAGGGCCAAATGATGGCGTGCACGTTGGTCATCATGATGATGCCCAAGATGCCCCCGATCCAGATCGCCTTGTCGCCGGTCCCCGCGAGGGACGGATGCAGCATGAAGATCAGGGCCAAGCCCGCCAGCACGGTAATGGTCGCCCCATGGCGAAAATAGTTCAGCGCGCTCGGCATGAGGCGCGGAATCACGACCCCCTTCTGCCCCGCATCAAGCCCTTTCAGAAACCCGGCATTCACGAAATTGAAGAAGTACAGCAACCCGATCCAGGTAATCCCGGCCATGTAATGGATCCATCGTAGCAGCACTTCTGCCCACTGGGCTGCGTCCATAGTGACCACCTTTCGTTTGATAGAGCGCTAGAGTGTGAATGGCACGTTGCCGCAATCTCTCCGGTCAACGCATGGCGAGCCAGACAATGACCAACACAATCGTGAGCACGAACCCCGCGCCCGCCGTCTGGAAGGGATTTTCTAGGAACTTCATCGTCGCACCACTGTAGGTGAGCTGCTAATTCAACCCGTCTACCTGAAGCTGCGTCGGAAAGTCAAGGGAGACGCGGTCATCGCGGCGAGGTTGCGATGCTCTCCATCTCACGTTGCCAGGACAGGATCCACCACCGCGCACAGCTCTCGCACCGCTTTGGCCGAGGACTCGAGCGCCGCGCGTTCGTCAGCCGTCAACTCGTACTCGACGATCGATTCGGCCCCGGCCCGACCCAGCCTGACGGGCACACCGACGAACACGCCCGAGATGCCGTACTCTCCTTCACACAGAGCCGCACACGGAAGCACCCGCTTTTCATCCTTCAGCACGGCTTCCACCATCTGCACCGCGGCGGCGGCGGGCGCATAGAACGCGCTCCCGGACTTGAGAAGGCTGACGATCTCCGCGCCTCCGTCCCGCGTCCGCTTCACCAGCGCTTCCAGGCGATCCTTGGGCAACCAGTCGCCCAGTGGGCGCCCTCCCACGGTCGTATAGCGCAGCAAGGGGACCATGGTGTCCCCATGTCCACCCAGCACCATGGCCTGCACGTCAGCGCTGGACACACCGAGTTCGGCGGCGATAAACGACCGCAGGCGGCTTGAATCGAGGACTCCAGCCATCCCGATGACCCGCTGCTTTGAAAATTTGCTGACCCGGTGGGCCACGTAGGCCATCACATCGAGCGGGTTCGTCACCATGAGCAGGATTGCCTGGGGCGAACGCCGGGCAATCTCTTGCACCACGTCCCGGACGATCTTCGCGTTCGTGGCCAGCAATTCATCTCGACTCATCCCGGGCTTCCGCGGGACGCCCGAGGTGATGACCGCGACTGAGGACCCTCCTGTTTCGTCATACCCGTTGCTGCCGATGATGGGAGCATCGTACCCGGAGATCGGCCCCGCTTGCGCCAGGTCCAGCGCTTTTCCCTGAGGCACCCCCTCGATGATGTCAACCAGGACCACCTCGTAGCAGTTGGTTTCAGCGAGCCGCTGGGCAACCGTTCCCCCGACATTTCCCGCGCCTACGACTGTCACCTTGGGTCGTCCCATAACACCCCCGATAGGAATTTGCACATTTGGTGATTTGGTCATTTGGTCATTGATCAATGACACAATCACTCAATGATTCAATGCTTCAATTCTTCTTCGTGCTCAATCCAGCCCGCGACCTTGAAGTTGATCGTGCAGACAAAATTCTCACCGTCATAGAAATTCACTTTTATCTTTTTTTTGCCGTAAGTCTTCGCGAGGAACTCTTCGGGTGCATCGATCAACTCTTGGTAGGTCCCCGGTTCGTAGGTGCCCAGTTCCACAAACGTCACGATCATTCCGGTCTTGACCTCTTGGAGGATTTTGACCCAGCAGCGAGGGTAGACTTCCCAAAAATGCTGCTTGATCGCCTCCGCGGTCGGCTCCGGACGTTGTTCGCCCGGTTTGAAATCTCTGTTGGCGAACTTCGCCAGGCGCCGGACGTACGGATATTGGTGGCCTGTGAACAGCTTGTACACCCACGGAGGGACGGCCCCTTCTACCGACTGATTCGACATCCTCGTCCTCGCGTCTGGGCCTTATGCAGTCAAGCGCTGATAAATCCTCGGCAACCGTTCTGGCAACGAGGCAGCTTGATCGATGACCAGAAATCGGACGTCCCCATACATACGGCGAAGGTAGTCGTCGGCATCACGGTCCACCGTGATGCAGAACGGCTCAATGCTGCGCATACGGGCCTCGCGGAGGGCCATCTTGGTGTCCTCCAGCGAGTATTCATCGGCGTACCCATCATCGAGCGGCTTCCCGTCACTGATCAAGACCAACAGCTTCACCCGCGCAGCCTGCGCTGCCAGCTTGCGCGCCGCATGCCGGATGGCTGCGCCGTCACGGTTCTGCTGGAGCGGCGCCATCGCGCCGATCCGCTGCGCGGTCCGGGTCAGGCTCCGCTCTTCGAACGCTTTCAGCACCACAAAATCGACTTGCTGCCGCCCCTGCCCCGAATACCCATAGATCGCATATTGGTCCCCGACCGACTCGAGTGCCTCGCAGAGGAGCACGAGCCCCTCTCTCTCCACGTCTATCACCCGGCGCCCGTTCGCATCGATTTGCCTGCTGGTGGACCCACTCAAATCAACGAGGAATGTCACGGCCACGTCGCGCTCTCGCTTCTCACGCCTGATATAGAGCCGGTCAGAAGGTTCCGCCCCGGCTGCGCGGTCCGTGGTGCGTCGAACTGCCGCATCCAGATCCAGCTCATCCCCGTCGGCCTGCTCACGCACTCGTCGGACGCCCACCGGTCGTATACTTTCAAAATAGCGGCGCAACAACCGGACCGCTGGCCCATGGTTCTCCAGCGTCACGTCGGCAAACTGCATGCTGCCTTCGGGCGCCATCTGTTCGAGGACCCGGCACCATCTGGTCCGGTAGTCTTGGATCGAGCCATCCCACTCGTCGTACAGGAAAACACCAGCGGCCGCGCGAAGCGATTGCTGCTGCCCCTGACGCTCAGCTCCGAGTGTCAGCAACTGCTTGGCGAGTGAATCCGGAGGGGCCACCGGACTCGGTTTCGAGTCACCCTCGCGATTCGGCATCTCACGGCGGAGGCCATCACGCGCCCGATCCGTCGCGTCGCCTGCGTGGTCGTCGAGGTCCGAGGCCGATGCCAGGGTCTGCTCTCGCGAGAACTCCGCGTTGGCCGAGTCTCTGCCCTGCCCGGGTGATTCGTCTCGGAGCTCGACCAGGTCGGGATTCATCGCGCCGCGGTACGCCCAATTCGTGATGGGTCGATAGACGCCCGACATCTGCTCGGATGCGTTCGGGCCCGGGCTGACGTCCGCTTGTTCCTCCCTGCCAGCGCCGGACTCCACCTGACTGCCCGTCGCCGCGAGGAGTTGGTCCAGGAGGACATAGATCTGATCGGCGAGTTGAAGCGCATCCTCGGCCGTCGCCTGGGGTTGCAAGATCACTTGGCAACGCGCCCATACCTGCTCAACCATTTGCCCAATTGAGTCCGGTATCCGCACGGTCCCGGGCTCCGCCGTCGAGACACGCAGCAAGCAGTCGACGATCATTTCCCGCACCGTCATCCCGTGCAGGAACGAGCGGGTCTTCACGGCTTCCTGCGCCAGAACCGTGAGATCGCGCCGGAGGCCTGGGTATTCATGGCGCAGACGGAACTCCACCCGGGCATCCTCGAGTACGATCCAGAGATCTCGGATCACGCCCG
>JBHICF010000121.1:0-6447 GCA_046759485.1 Nitrospiraceae bacterium | reverse complement strand
TTGACCATGCTGGAAAGGCGGCTTGCCTATGTAGAGGTTGAGACACAGGGACAAGTGGCGGGAGGAAGAGCGGAGCGTCCCTCGCAACAAAGCAAGACTGCCAAGCTTGATCCCCAGGCCGCAGCCGGCACCTCCCTTTCGGAGAGGCCGGGACTGACGCCGACTTCGGCCTACAACTTGGCCTACAATGACTACTTGAGCGGACGCTATGAACTCGCTGTGACGGGGTTCCAGCGTTTCGTGGAAGATTTCCCTTCGACGTCGCTGACACCGAACGCCTATTATTGGCTTGGGGAATCCTATTACAGCATGAAAGACTACGTTAGGGCCATGCAAGCGTTTGAGCGGGTCATCAAAGACTACCCGAAGAGTGAAAAAGTCCCTCCAGCCTTGTATAAGCTTGGACTTGCGGCGGGTGAGACCGGAGATACCCGCCGCTCTCGCGCCTTCCTGAAACGGGTCATCCAAGAATACAAAGATTCAAACGAGGCCAAACTGGCAAAGAATAGGCTGGCGGAACTTCAATGACGGCTGCCAGCGGTGTCGGGAAAATCCACGTGCTTCCGGCGGAGGTGGCCAGCCGGATCGCGGCTGGGGAGGTCGTCGAGCGACCGGCGGCGGTCGTCAAGGAATTGATCGACAACAGCCTCGACGCGCACAGCACCTCCATCACAGTAGAGGTCACCCACGCGGGGCTCAGCCTAATTCGCGTCTTGGATGATGGCGAAGGCATGAGTCCGACAGATGCCTGCCTCGCATTCCAGCGTCATGCCACCAGTAAGATCCACTCTGAACATGATCTCGAGTCGGTCAGGACTCTGGGGTTCCGTGGTGAAGCGTTACCAAGCATCGCCTCTGTTTCGAAGGTGCAGCTACTCACGGCCCGACGGACCGAGCCGGCCGGTGTACGGGTCAAGCTCACGGGAGGGAATCTCGATGAGTGTGGGGAGGCGGCTGTGGCTCCAGGGACTCAGATCGAAGTGGCCGAGTTGTTCTTCAATACGCCCGCTCGCAAGAAATTTCTGAAATCACCTGCGACGGAATACTCGCACATTTGCCAAGTGGTGCATCATGCCGCGCTGGCTTGGCCAGACAGACACTTCCGTCTGAAACACAACGGGCAGGAAATCCTGAACTATCCTTCTGTCGGATCCCGCCGAGAACGACTGCTCCAAGTCTATGGAAAGCGGCACGCCGACCAGTTCATACAGGTCCAAGGGAACCGGCCCGGATTCAACCTCGAAGGCTACACCGTGCGGCCGTTGCACGCTCGGGGTGTGCGAGCACCACAGGAACTCTTTGTCAACAACCGCGCCATCAAAAACCCGACGGTCTCGCACGCTGTCTATGATGCCTACGGATCATTCCTGGCGAGGGGCCGGCATCCGGTGTTTGTCCTGTTTGTTGATCTCGACCCAGGCCGGGTGGATGTGAATGTCCATCCGACCAAGCGAGAGGTACGATTCGCCGACCAGGAGCTTGTGCACCGCTCTGTACGAGGCGCCATCCATGAAGCGATTGAGACTGATTCGAGCGTGGCAGGACTCCAGCAGCGGTCCGCGGAGAGACAGGGTAGTGCGCAGGATCCTTCGATCCATCGAGTAGTGCTGAACGGCGGTCCTGCGCTCTCCGGTCCTGCCGCTCCGATGCTTGCACAAGACCAGGCGCCGATGAGCTTCGCTGGCGGCACGTCGGGGCTGGCCAGCGGTGCATCTGGCACGCCAAGCGGTCTGTGGCCACGCGAACTATTGGCGGCCGAGGGGGAGGCAGCTTACCCGTCAGACGTGGCTCGAGATGTGACTCCCTTAGGTCAGATCAGCCGTACATTCCTGGTCGCGCAGGTTGGCTCTGAGCTTCAGGTCATTGATCAACATACGGCCCATGAACGGGTTCTATTCGAACAGCTGTTGCGAGGCTGCCATCGCCGATCTGTCGCTTCCCAGCCTTTGCTCATTCCCGAAACTGTTGATCTGTCACCCAGTGGTCTCTCACTCATTGAGCGACATACTGTTGATCTTGAGAGACTAGGTCTCACGGTTGAGCCGTTTGGGTCGAATACCTGCGTCATTCGAGCCGTGCCAGCGCTGTTGGGCAAAGTAGACTACGCGGCCCTTGTGCAGGATCTCCTTGAAGATGTCGCGGCCTGGAATACCACCTCGTCTCTGGATGCGCGTCTCCGACCCGTGATGGCTTCCTTGGCCTGTCACGGTGCGGTTCGCGCGGGACGGGCGATGGAGCTGCCGGAAGTCAAACGGTTAATCGAAGATTGGGTCAATGAAGGCCTGCCACCGACTTGTCCCCATGGGCGACGGGTTGCGCTCAGACTCCCAGCCGAGGAGCTGTCCAGGATTTTTGGCCGTGCATAGAGCTACTCTCCGTGAACGATCAACGAGATAAGCAAGCCAGGATGGGGCTTGACGCAGTCCTCACGAGAAAGCCAGTTGTGGTTCTTGTGGGACCGACGGCGATCGGGAAAACCGAGATCGCAGTCGTACTCGCGAAGGCGATGGATACTGAGGTGCTCACTGCAGATTCGCGACAGGTTTATCGAGGGATGGATATTGGAACGGATAAGCCGAGTCTGGCCGTCCGCTCAGGTGTGCCCCATCACCTGATCGATCTGGTTGATCCCGATCAGGCGTTCAATGCCGGAGCCTATCGCCGGCAGGCTCTGCAGGAAATCGATCGGATGCACCACGACGGGCGGATCCCCTTGGTGGTCGGAGGGACAGGCCTTTATATTCGGGCCCTGATTCGCGGGCTCTGGCCAGCGCCACCGACGGACTGGATCCTACGTCGACAGCTCGAGGGAGAGGCGAGAGCACAGGGCATAGAGTACTTGCACCAGAAGCTGGCGCGCGTCGACCCACAACTCGCTAACCGGTTGCATCCCCATGACCAAAGTAAAATCATCCGCGCACTTGAAGTCTTCCAAGTCCTTGGCCGTCCGCTTTCGGAAGTGCACCAGCGGCACGCGTTCAGTGATCAGCCATTTTCCTGCCTGATTGTGGGTCTGACGCGGGATCGTCAAGCGCTGTATCAACGGATCGACGAGCGCGTGGAGGCCCAACTAGCGAAGGGACTGGTTCAGGAGACCCAGCGGTTGTTGGACAAGGGCTACGGCCGTGATTTGGGGTCCATGAAGGGGTTGGGCTATAAACAAATAGCGGGGTATCTCCAAGGGGAGTACGACTATGCTGAAGCGGTGCGACGGCTCAAACGGGACACCCGGCATTACGCCAAACGCCAACTGACTTGGTTTCGTAAGGAGCCCAGTGTCTCTTGGTTGGCAATCGACCAACAGGAGTCTCCAGCGCAGGTCGCCGAGCGAATCATAAGCCTTGTTCACCACTTTGTGTCTCAGCGTGAGCCGAGCGTGGGATTGGCAAGGACCCTACCCACACGAACCATTACCCAGGCAAAGGCCAGCTAAGGGGCGTTCAGGCGAGACACAGGAGGACAGTCGTGGCGAAAACAGCCGCGCGAGCAGAGATCGGAATCGTTGGCGGAAGTGGACTTTATGAGATGGAGGGATTGGAGCGAGCCCGCGAGGTCCGAATCACCACCCCGTTCGGTCGGCCTTCTGACGCGCTGATCCTGGGCGTGCTCGACGGCGTTCGCGTTGCGTTCATCTCCCGGCATGGTCGTGGGCATCTTCTTTCACCGAGTGAGATTAACTACCGTGCCAATCTGTATGCGCTGAAATCAGTCGGTGTCACGAGAGTGATCTCGGTCAGCGCGGTTGGTAGCATGAAGGAAGGACTCAAGCCGGGTGAGGTGGTGGTGCCCGATCAGTTTATCGATTACACGAAACGCCGCGCCAGCACATTTTTTGATCAAGGCATCGTTGCCCATGTGGCGCTGGCGGATCCGGTCTGTCACCAATTGGCATCGGTGTTGCTCAAAGCCGCTCAGGAGACCGGGGCGGTGGTGCATCAGGGGGGAGTGTATCTATGCATTGAAGGGCCGCAGTTTTCTACTCGCGGTGAGTCCCGGCTGTACCGGCAATGGGGCGTCGATGTGATTGGCATGACGAACATGCCCGAGGCCAAGCTGGCGCGGGAAGCGGAGGTCTGCTACGCGACGCTGGCGTTGGTGTCGGACTTTGACTGCTGGCACGAGACCGAGGCGTCGGTGACGGTTGACATGATTCTGGCCACGTTAAGAAGCAACGCGGCTCTCGCGAAGCGCATTCTCCGAGCTTCGCTTCGGATCGGCTCGGAGCCACGTGCCTGTGCCTGTGCTCACGCGTTGGAGTACGCGATCGTGACGGCGCCCCAACGAATCTCGCGCGGCACGCGGAAACGTCTACAGTTACTCTTGGGCCGGCGTCTGCGAGGGTCGAAAGGAGACAGGCGCATGGGTAAGCTGTTAGTGGTCGGGTCAGTCGCACTGGATACCGTGGAGACCCCATTCGGTGAGGCTGATGAAGTGTTGGGAGGCTCCGCGACCTATTTTTCCGTGGCCGCCAGTTACTTTACAAGCGTAGACCTCATCGCGGTCGTCGGCGCGGATTTTCCGGACCAGCACATCAAGTTTCTGAAAAGTCGCAATATTGATCTCACCGGGCTCGAACGGCAACCAGGCAAGACGTTCCGCTGGCAGGGGAAATACACGTACCAGCTCAACGAGGCGCACACGTTGGACACCGCCTTGAACGTGTTCGAAGCGTTCCGCCCGAAGATCCCTGGCCAGTACCGTTCCCCGAATATGTTGTTCTTGGGAAACATCGACCCGGAACTCCAGCTCGATGTCCTGGGGCAGGTGAAACGCCCCACGCTGGTTGCATGCGATACCATGAACTTCTGGATCGAGCGCAAGCAGGAGGCGCTCTGGCGAGTCCTCGAAAAAGTGGACGTGTTGATCATCAATGACGGCGAAGCTCGGGAGCTTGGGGGCAACCCCAACCTCGTTCAGGTCGCTCAGAAGATTCTAGCCAGAGGGCCCAAGCATTTGATCGTCAAGCGCGGAGAGTACGGTGTGATGATGTTCAACCAGAAGCAGATCTTCGGTTCGCCGGCGTTTCCTTTGGAACACGTGAAGGACCCAACCGGCGCTGGGGATACGTTCGCCGGTGGTTTCATGGGTTATCTGGCGGCCACTGGGAATGTCTCTGAGCAGGCCCTCCGGCAGGCGATCATCTTCGGCAGCGTGATGGCATCCTTCACCGTAGAAGCGTTTAGTCTTGACCGGATTCGCACTCTGGATTACAAAGAGATTGAGTCACGGTTCAGGGAGTTCAAGGCGCTCACGCACTTTGAGGACATCCAATGAATGATCAGAAGACTTCGCTTGCTCAGGCCTTGATGTGTACCATGCAACACGGGGTATCGATAGCGTGGTGGATAATCCTGGTTGCCGCTGTTCTATCGGGGGCGGTGAGCGGGTGTGCCAACAAGAAGCAGCACAAGAAGGCAGACGGGTATTACCAGGAGGGATTGGCGAATCTGCCCGTTGATCGACAGGGCGCCTTCGTATCGTTCCAGAAGGCGGTACGGGAAGATCCCAACCATCGCGATGCCCACTACTATATCGGCCACATTTATACGCTCCAACAGAGGTATGCGGAGGCCGAAGACGAGTTCCGAATTGTGATCAGCATCGATCCTGACTACCCGGATGCCTACAATTACCTCGGCCAGGTCGTCGAAGCTCAGGGTCGCACCCACGAAGCTATCCGGCTCTACCGCCGGGCGTTGTCGTATCCGTTATATCAAACCCCCGACATCGCCTGGTTTAACCTTGGGAAGGCATTGGCCAATCAGGGAGATATGGAAGGAGCAACCGAGGCCTTCCAGAATGCGCTCAACGTTCAACCACCTAATGTACCGCCAGGGGTACTTAATTTGCACATGGGACGAGCATACTACCGGCTGGGGGATGATCAGAAAGCGCGTGAAGCGTTGACCCGTTCCGCCAGTTTGGATCGAGGGGGCGAAGCTGGCTCGGAGGCTGAAAAACTTCTTGAAAGGCTGAGGCCTTAGGACCGGTCATGATCAAGCGGGAATCGTTAGGGGATTTTTTCAAGCAGGTCCGCGAGACGAAGGGGCTCACGTTGGAAGAAGTGGCCCTCAAGACACGCATTCAGCCTGACTACTTGAGGGCGCTGGAGGATGAAAATTTTGCGAAGCTTCCTGATCAAGTATTTGCAAAGGGATTCGTGCGCACCTATGCACGTTCCCTCGGGCTAGACGAGGATGATGCGCTGAATCGATTTGGAGAATCGGCCGGTGCGTTCTACGACAAACTTGCAGAGCGGGAGCAGCTACGCCAGAAACAGGCTGAAGATGAACGGCAGCGCAAAACAAACCGTAAGGTGGTCCTAGCCACGGTCGGTGTGGCCCTCCTCGGCTTCGTCTTGCTCTTCTCGCGCGAAGAGCCGATTGTTGTGAGCCCAAGTCCGACGATTATGCCTGAACCACCCGCTGTGTCGGCGCCGGTACCGCC
>JBHICF010000120.1:0-6470 GCA_046759485.1 Nitrospiraceae bacterium | reverse complement strand
GCCCGCGTCATCAAAATGGAAGGCGAACGGCTACCCGAAGCAACCATGGATCACACCAACATCCCGGATCCTATCGCTGACCGCTTCGAAGCCCTTGAACGAGAGCTCATCGAGCTGCGGAAAAAGCTCGAGCAGAAGGAGTGACGTTACTAAACTTCCCACCCGTCATGAGCCGGTGAACTTCTGCCTCGACCTCCCACTTTGCCGGTATGACTTCCTGTCACAAGCACTCGGATGACCAGTCCGTGATCACTCCCTGCTGGTCAGTGATGTACGTGTCCGTGCATACCAATCTACCCATGAGCTCCTGGTAGACTAACTCCTTCCCGCCGTCGGGGAGCACCGTCTCTTTCTTTGGAGGGCCATAATAGCTGATCAGGTCGTCTCGATGTTTTCCCTTCCAGTCATCCTTGCCCACCCCGGCACACGCGACCAACAAAAGACTGCATAGGAATAGGCTGACACTCTTCATGCGCCCCCCTCCGTTAGATACAACTGCGTGACCACGCTGTCACGACTCCTCCCGTGTCCGTCGTGTAGCTGTCATAACACACAAGCCAACGGGGGAACCATGTATCGTATACCAACTCCATTCCACCGTTGGGAAGCGCCGTCTCTTTCATAGGAGTCCCGTAATAATTGATCAAGTCGTCACGATGCTTCCCCTTCCATGAGTCCATGGTCAGGTCGGCGCACGCGACGAGTAAGAGGCTGCCGAGGAGCACACTCAGACCTTTCAGGGGTTCACCTCCACTGGGTTCGGCACAAGGTTAGTCCACAAGCAGGAGCGTGGAGGCTAGCGCCTCCTCAATGACCTGTCAAGAGTCGAGAAGGGCGGCCTCAGTATATGACGCTCACGAGGTAGAGGCCATGTGGCGGGGCGGTCAGTCCCGCTGCTCGCCGATCCCTGGCTTCAAGGATATCCTTCATGGCTTGGGGTGCTCGCTTGCGCTGGCCGACTTCCACCAGCGTGCCGACGATCGCGCGGACCATCTGTTTGAGGAACCGGTCCGCGAGCACCTCGATGCGGATCAAGGGGTCCCGCTGAATCAGTTCCAACCGCCGAAGGTCGCAGATGGTGTTCTCGGTGTCGGTTGGCGAACCTTGGAAGGACGAGAAGTCATGGCATCCCGTGAGGAGATGCGCGCCTTCACGCATGGCATCCACGTCGAGTTGTCCGTGAATGTGCCACGCTCGAGCGCGTTCGAGGGCGGAGCGCTCATGTCGGAGCAGGATTCTGTATTCGTAGAGTTTTTCACGCGCTTCGTACCGAGCGTGAAAATCATCTGCCACTCGCTCGACATGTCGCACGCTGATGTCTGCGGGCAAGAGACCGCTGAGCGCTCGCGCCCATTCCTCAGCTGAAAACTCCTTATCCGATCGAAAACTGACAACCTGTCCGAGGGCATGAACGCCGGCATCGGTTCGTCCTGCAGCAATGGCTGGAATGTCAGCCTGGGCAACGGTCCGGATAGCCGCTTCGACAGCGCCCTGGATGGTCGGTTGGTCCGGCTGCCGCTGCCAACCCGCATAGTTGGTGCCGTCGTACTCCAACGTGACTTTATAGGTCGGCATGGGAGCTATGATAACGGATTTGTGGCCCGGTTGGGGATAGGGACTTTCGAGGGGGGCAGATTTACGGCGCGGGCTGAATGAGCGCTTGTTAGCGCCTTACAGTTTGGATAGTGTTGACGTAGGACCTGATGCCGTCGTAAATGGCCCAGGCCACCCTGTCGAGGAAGGTTTTGGATTTCATCCGTTTCTCTTCGGTGGGATTGGAGATGAAGCCGATCTCTGTCAGGATGCCGGGCATGGAGGTGAATCGGAGGACATAAAACGGCGCAGTTTTGACCCCATGGTCGGTAATGTTGTAATGGCGCTCGAGGCGATTGACCATGGCCTTCCTGGTGGTCCAAGCAAGGTCAAGTGAGTCCTCTACTTTTTTAGTTGTGAGCAGGTCGGCCACCAGGTACTGCCATCCAACCCCGGTATCCTTCAGGGGCGTGCCATTTTCTCGCGCTGCCACCTCGAGGGCTCCAGGGTCGCTGGCTTCACCAAAGTGGTACACTTCGACGCCCCTCGTGGACCGTCGCGAGTGCGAATTCACGTGAATCGATACAAACAAGTCAGCGCCGTGTTTGTTTGCAAGTTCGGCCCGATCCTCCAACCCCACGAACACATCCTTGGTTCGCGTCATCACGACCCTTTTCCCTAACTTCTTCTTAATCAAGTCGTTGACGCGCCGTGCGACGGCTAAGGTGATGTCTTTCTCGGCCAATCCGCTGCGGCCAATCGCACCAGGATCCTTACCCCCGTGTCCGGGGTCCAACACAATGGTTTGAATCGTCCGGGAAGGGAGTGGCGCCTTCTTGGCCTCTTTCGCAGCGCTCTTCGGGATGGTCGCCACGGGGCCCTTGCCATTGCTCCCCGTGTGGGCCGGCGTGATGATATCCACGACGAGGCGGTCCGGACCCTTCAGGCGAAGGAGTTTATAGTTGCTGATCATGTCCAGGTCCAGAGCGACGGTCACGGAAGAGGAACGTGACTGCGTGATGTGGACCTCGTCTGGGAAAGTCTTATCCTTGAGAGAGGCCTTGGCAGCCTTCCCCAACTTGGAGTTCTTCAACTGGAGAATCACACGATCCGGATCTAGTCTTCGGCTCTCCGTCAGCGTGACAGGACGCTGCAGATCCAAGACGACACGGGTATAGTTGGGATAAGCTCTGAACCGGACACCTTTCACGACCGTAGGCGAGCTAGTCCGTGCGATAGCCTTGGTTCGGGTTTTGCTGGCAGTACGAACGAGAAGGTGAGACTGGGGGCCTACGTCAGGATCCAAGGCGGTTAATGGACCGGTAACCCGGGGGGATGAGTAGGCTGCCCCAGGCAATAAGACAAAGGCGGCCAGGAGAAGCCCTAGAAAGGGGCGAAACGCACTCATGATAGCCCACACGATACCATACGTTAATAAGTTTTTCTCAGAATCCAGTCAGATTGTCAAGAAAATGCGTTGAATTTTAGAGGCTTGCATTATTGACAGGGGGACTAGACTGGCACTAGGCTCTGCCAGGCATGCCGACGCACCTGATCATTGACGGGTATAACCTCTTGGGCGCCCTAGGGCAGGTCGGGGCCGGTCAGGGGTCCCGGGCTGATTCTGGGCGCGAGCAACTCATCCGCGATCTCGCAGCCTACCGCCAGCGCAAGGCGCATGCCCTCACCGTTGTGTTTGACGGCTGGCAGCACGGTGCCGGGACCGAACATCACGAACACCGAGCTGGGGTCCAGGTTATCTATTCACGGCGTGGCGAACGTGCAGATCAGGTGATTCAACGACTGGTCAGGGACTTCGGCAGTGCCTGCGCGGTCGTCTCGTCGGATCATGAGATAGTGAATTATGCTCGGAATCAAGGCGCTCTCGTCATTGCCGCGACGGAGTTCGTGACTAGACTCGATCACGCTAGGACCGCCCACTCGATAAGCACTTTAGGAGGAAAGAAGCAGGAAGATGATCTTCTTCCGAGTCGCCCACTGACGAAAAAGGGGAATCCGCGAAAGTTACCCAAAGCGATTCGGAAGCGGAACCGACAGCTTAGGCAATTTTGAACGCGCGGCGGGCATTGTCTGAGGTGATGCGCTCGACTTCCGCAAGGCTCAGGGGGCGTTCCATCGATTTGATGCTCGCGATCTTCTCAGCGACAAGTTTGACACGAGCGGGTTCGTTTCGCTTACCGCGGTGCGGCACTGGGGCCAGGTAGGGACAATCAGTCTCGATCAGAATGCGATCCATGGGCAATGTTTTGACGATGTCACGCAGCATGGTCGCATTCTGGAATGTCACAACTCCCGAAAACGACAAGTAGAATCCTAAGTCCAGCGCATCCTTCGCCAACCACGCATCACCCGAGAAACAATGAAACACCCCGCCGACCTCCGACGCTCGCTCTTCCCGCAAGATGGTGATCGTATCTTCCTGTGCTTCTCGGGTGTGAATCACAACGGGTAGCTGGAGATCCCTGGCAACACGAACCTGCTCACGGAAGCGTGCTCTCTGCGTCTCGCGAGGAGAATGATCATAGTGATAGTCGAGTCCGATCTCCCCGTAAGCGACGACCTTGGGATGCCGAGCGAGCCGACGAAGTTCCGCGTACCAGTTCTCCTCAATCCGCTTCACCTCATGCGGGTGCACGCCGACGGTGGCATAGATGAAGGGGTACCGCTCAGCAAGGGCGATCGCTGCCCGACTGGTCTCTAAGTCACAGCCGATCGTCACGAACGTCTGGACTCCCGCGTCCTGCGCTCGTGCAATGACGGCGTCACGGTCACCGTCGTACCGTGCATCGTCGAGATGAGTATGGGTGTCAATGAGCACGTGAACTCCCGACCACGTCTGTGAACACGATGCCCCCGCATCGTAGCATGACGGAATTCTAGTTGAGAAGCGGAAGTTGTTGGGAGTCGGTGCACATTTATCCTCTTTCCGCTATAATTTGCCAGACTGGGACGCCAAGAGATTCCGGGGAGCCTGCGAGGATCTCTCGTGAGCTGGGATATTAACTTTTTCCATGCGGTGAACGGGTTGGCCGGCCGATCCGCGTTGGCCGATTCGGCCATGCTGCTGCTCACACCCCCCGACAATTTGGTCATCCCCCTGGCGTTAGTCTTCGGCGAGTGGGTTTGGCATAACCGACGGGAAGCGTTCCTCGGCGCGACGGCCCTCGCGGTACTCGTTGTCTTCGGTGACTTCCTCGGCGCCCAACTCAAGCATCTGGTCGGTCGCGTGAGGCCTTGCGATTCCCTGGAAGGTGTCAATCTGCTGGTCGGATGCGGCGGGACCGGGAGTTTTCCGTCCAACCATGCTCTTAACGCAGCGGCAGCGGCCGCTTTTGCGCAGCTTCTGTATCCCACGACGGGTTGGGTCACGTGGCCGGTCGTGGCCCTGATCGGATTTTCTAGGGTCTACGTCGGCGCTCATTACTTCACCGATGTCATCGGTGGCTGGGTGATCGGGGGATTCATGGGAGCGGGTGGGGCGTTGCTCTTGTTGCAATGGCGTGGTTTTAGAGCTGGGAGCAACGAAGCTGTCAAACAAGCACCCGAGCAGGCTAAGACGGAGGAGAGCTAGTCAGTGAAGAGAAAACTCCAGGAAGTACTGACGAGGGAGGAACGTGTGTTCGCGCAGAAGTGTATACCCGCCCTGAGACATCTCCTCCATCACAGTCTCACGAGCGACGAGATGTCGTCGAGGAAATCCAACATCCCCGGAGCGGCTGTCATGGTAGAAATCGATGACCGCGACCCGACCGCCAGGCTTGAGCACCTTCCTTAGGTTGGAGAAGTAGGAAGCCCGCCCTTCCAAATGGTGGTAGACATTGCAGACGAAGATCAGATCCACGGAGTCTGGAGCAAGTTTGGGATCGTGGGGTTCTGCCAGGATGAACTTGGCTGTAAACGGAACGTCCATTTTCTCGATGCTGACACGCGTATAGTCAAGCATGGCCTGCTCAACATCAACGGCATACACAACCCCTTCCTGAGTGACTGCATCCACAAAGCGGCGGGTGAAGTAGCCTGAGCCAGCGCCCAGGTCGGCGACGGCCATGCCTGGTTGTAGGGCGAGTGCCTGGATGACCCGAGCGGGCTGTTGATATTCATCTCGCTCCGGACGGTCGAGTCTCTCAAGATACTTCTCGGTGTCTGCCGGCGAGCGGTGGTGCGTCCGTCCGTGGCGGTCGTGCGTCGCCGTGCACGATACCAGCACAGTCGTCACCAGGAGCCCGAGTATTACATCTCGTAGCCTTGCCGCCCTCATTTCCTCAACACCGCACGCGACTGGTGATCAGTTGGCAGGGGGATCATGAATCAACGCGGAGATCTTCGCCTGACCGTCGACTCAGTTCTTCTTTGATCTCTTGAACTTTTCTGGAGTCACAGGGTATTTCGCCTCGCCGATACCGAAATTTCCGGCTGTCCCGTCGGCGGCCACGACTCGGAGGGTAACGCCGTCAGGAGCTTGACGCGTCTCGGGGACAAAGAAGGGCGCTGTAAAACTGCTGCCTGACCCTGTGTAGTACATCTGCAACCGCGTCACGACGCGTTCGCCAATCAAAACTTCTCCATAGATAGCTACCTTTCGAGAGTCCCAATCGCTGTGTGGGCGGATAGGTGACCCCGACAGGGTCCTGATCGATGCTTGCAGCGGAACATCGTCTTTTGCCATCAGGGGGGTGCCGGGTTGTGGATGTTCGATCTGGACGATAAAACCGTTCAGCTCCAACACGATCCCGTCCTGGGTCAGGTCTCGACCCGGAACGAGCAGCACGGTCTTAGTCGCGCGCTGGACGGCCTGTGGGTACAGGAGCGGACCTTCGGCCGTGATTCTCACCAGGGTTGGTCTCTCAAGATCGAGGGTGATGTGGTACGAACCCGAAGGAAGGGTTGAATAGTGGGGTTCGTTTAACAGGCGTGGC
>JBHICF010000119.1:0-6471 GCA_046759485.1 Nitrospiraceae bacterium | reverse complement strand
TTGTTGCCGTCGCGATAAACCTGCTCGAACAGCTCGAGGAAACTGAACTCGACGAACCTGACGTTGAATACTGATTCAGTTAATCGCCAACTCTACCGAGCCACCTACATTAAACTGGACTAAGCAGCGTCTTTGACGCGTGGCTCTAAGCGCAGCAAGGACTTCGCGGTCGCCAGCGCTACGATGCGTACCACACATACCCGGCCAGCCAGAGCGTACCCAGTGCATGGATCGCAAGCGTCAGCTCGATGCTGCGTCTGAGTGGTTGCGCAGGATACATGGTACGACCGATGCTACGAGACGCAACGATTGCAGCAAGCAGTAACAGGCCTGGCAAGGCGAGCACAATGACAGAGAAGGTTCCTTGGCTAACTGCCAAACCTATAGCGAAAACGGCCAACACATGAAGGCATACATATAGCACCTGCGTACCTCGTGGACTAAGGCGCACCGCCAACGTTCGTTTTCCGGCCGCTGCGTCCGCCGCAATATCTGGAACTTCGTTTACCAAAAGGATGGCGGCTACCCATAGGCTCACTGGGATCGAAACGAGCAAGACCTCGCCGTTTACGATACCGCTTTGCAACCACGCCGCGCCGGCAACCGGCAGAACACCGAACGCCACCGCCACGGTCCCTTCGCCGACGCCACGTGCGTTCAACTGGATGGGCGGGATCGAATACAGCGCGCCGAGCGCAAGGCCGGCCAACCCGAATAACAGTGCACCTACACCCTTAATCCCAACCAAAATCGCGCCAAACACCACCGCCATGACGTACAACGTCAAACCCCAGCGCGCCATGCCGGAGATGCTCATGATGCCATTTTGGATAAATCGTGATCCGCCGGTATAAGGATGGATGCGGTCATTATTCGATCGGTCACTGCCACCGAGTTCATCAAACACGTCATTGATGACATTGGCTCCCGCGTGAACGCACAACATCGCCGATAGGGCCAGCATGAACACGGTAATGTCAAACTGCCTGCTCACATGGTAACCCCACGCCGTTCCGAGCAGCATGGGAAAAATAGAAGCGGCGAAGAACTTTGGCCGCGTAGCAAGAAAGAGGCGCTTCGCTACTCGCAGGGCTCCACCTCCGCCGAGAGTTAAAGTAGACGGCTCCACAATCGATTGCACGTTTGTCATGGGGACGACCTCAAGCGTATTACGTACAAGGTTGGACCCTGCGAGAAAACGACATAAAAGGAATTGACCTCGATCGAACGCATCCTCAATACGACTCATGCCATACGGCAAGGCGGCTTCCGATCTTCGATGTCGAGCTTGACGAACTGGACGAGGAGCTCGCCCGCCGCTTGATACAGTTGGCCACCGTTCTCAGCTTGGAGCCGAGCACAAAACTTCGCGCACCAACGGCCGAGATGATCGCGCAGGAAAGATGCTGCACCGTCGTGACAGATCTCCGCTTTGTCAGTCTGGTCGCGCGCTTTCGCGATTGCCTCCTTCACCGCGAGGAGGTGCATAAACTCGAGCTCAGCGGCGATGTGGTCCACGCACTCGCTGCCTGGTTCGACCTCGACGCCGAACGCGCGGTAAAAGCCTGCGATGTCGGCCAGTTCGTAAGTTCTTGTCAGTGCCTCCTGCGGCGTTTCAGATACATGTGCCGTCTCGTTGGGTGGGCGCGCTGCTCCGCTCGATACTTCGAATGCGTTATCGTACTCTCGCTCGAGCCTCGCGAGCCCGGCGTCGAGTAGACACTCGATGACACGCTCTGCCAGCCCGAGGAGTTCGGGCGTTGCCCCTAGGCGCTCAAGGGCAGCTCGCAGCTCAGGTAGATCCTCTCTCCTGATCGCGTCCATCCGGGGCGGCTTGGGTGGCTGGAAGGTGCGTGCGAGAAGCCTGTAAACCCGTGCGCGGTCGGCACTGCATTCGGCTGACATCTTAGCGCTCCACGACGGGGGTCGAGTCGAGCTGGAAAGGGGTCCACATCATGGTGACTCCCTTCCTCCCGTTCACCTCGTCCTTACTACCGTTCCAGACCGCGAGAATGATTTGGGTTTTCTTCCCGGGGCGGAACAGAGTGTCCTCGGGGTGGCCCGTCGACAGTTGACGCCGAAGCACAACACGCCAACGCCCGTCCTCATGGTTGCCCAGACCGAGCACGTTCTGCGAGACCTTTCGCTCGAGCGTTCCAAATCCCTTCGCCTCGAGCTCAATCACAGGCTTGGTTCCGCGCCATGCCCGGACCTCGCGCGTCACCGCGTAGTCCTGAGGGAAGTACCAGACCCCATCCATGTGCGGGTAGCGACTTGTAAAGCCACCCTGCCCCTGCGCATTGGCATCGAAATCCGCGGTCCACTGCCAGATGTTGACCGGGTTTGCAACATCACCCATGAAGGGCGATGGCAAGTTTTCCGACAGTCGCGTCGGGAAGCCGACTGCAATCGCGTCCCGGAACGTGTCGACACCCACCTCCCGGTTCTCGGTGGCGTCCACCCATTCAAAGCGAAGCGCAAGCTGTTCGCCGTCGTGGAGTGCACGGACCTTCACCTCCTTGATACTCCCTCCTCCCTGCGGCGGGAGGATAAGCTGAGGCGTCAGCCCTACCGTGAACTCTGAGGCGCGCCCCCAGGCCTCGTCGTCAGGACGAACCGGTACCCCAGCCAGCAGATAGTAGGCGTGGATGTCGCTGGGCGCGCCGATCTCACTTAGCTCCTTTGTCGGCTCCTGTTCCTGTGTGCACGCCAGAACGCTGAAGGCGGTGGCGATCACGGTGATGATGATGCTTCTCCTCACCTTCTACTACCTCCGGAAGCGGATCGTGAGCCCGTTCACGTCACGTCCAGGCGATACACCTTGCGCTTGTGATCGTACGCAGGGCGCATTTGGAGTGGTTCGGTGAGGGGAACTTCGGCGATGAGCTTGTTGTCACGGTTGAAACCACGGGCCACGTGGTTCTTGACTTCGAAGCGTTCCATGATCTGGGGAGAGCTCCCGAAGAGCAGGAGTAGCCCGATCAGCGTTTCATCGTCTTTCGCGTTCTTGTAGGTTTCAATCGCGTGTTCGACCCCCGGGCCGAACATCTGCTCCAAAAAGTCCGCCGGCACGTGGATCGGAGGGATGTAATACACGTTCGGACCGGTGCCGAACTGGGGATAGAGCGGAAGGGCGATCTTGCGCACGCGCACAAGATAGTCGATTGGGTGATCCTCGCGAATCGCGTCGCCCTCGCTGATCCACCCCTGACCCCGGATCTTCCCGATGCACTGCTCGACGCACTGCGTATTGAGGCCTCTCTCTACCTTCGGGTAGCAGCCGACACACTTCTCCGAGACCTCGTGATTGGCGCGGAACATCGGTTTTCCGTACGGGCACGCCCTTACACACTCGCGATACCCCCGGCAGCGGCTCTGATCGATCAGGACGATTCCGTCCTCCGGCCGCTTATAGATCGCCTGACGTGGACACGCAGCCAGACAGGAAGGGTAGCTGCAGTGGTTGCAGATCCGTGGCAGATAGAAAAACCATACTTTGTGGGGGGACTCGTTCAGATGCGCACCGCGCGGCACCGATCCACCAGCGATCTGATCCTCACCAATGTTAGGATGTGCCCAGTCTTGGTCCGTCGGGAGGATGCCGGAAATCTTCTCCTTCACGCCGTCGGCGGCCTCGAAGATGGTCTTGCCCTGGTAGACGCCGTCCTTCCATTTGCCGGCTCCAATCTTTTCGAGAATGGCCAAGTCCCACCGGGTCGGGTATCCGCCATACGGCTTCGACTCGACGTTGTTCCAGAACATGTACTCCTGACCTCGGCCCGACGTCCACGTCATCTTACAGGCCATGCTGCAGGTCTGGCATGCAATGCATTTATTGACATCGAAGACCATCGCCATCTGACGCTCGGGACGGGCTTCTTCGAGGGGATATTCCATCTCCCGACCGATCTGCCAATTCTTGACCTTCGGCATGGTCTCAGCCCTTCTCGATCTTGATGAAGCCGCCGGCCAGGTACTTCTTCATGACCTCACTCTCCTGGGTCGGCCGAATCCCTAGGTCCACGGGGCGCCAGTTGCCCTTGCCTCCGATGCCCCCGGCCTCCGCGCGGGTGAACTTCACGAACGACTCACGCGGGGCTCCGTTGGCGCAGTGCACGTCGGGGGCAAAGCCCTGTCCGATGGCCTGGCCCATTAAATTCTTGCGCGTGAGGGAATCGGTGAGGAGCGTCGGTCGCAGCCACGAGCGCGTACCACTCTGGTGGCTACCGTAGCGGTACATCGACTGGTATCCGGTCTCCGAACTCTTGGCGAGGCCGTCACGCCGGGTCTCTTGTCCGCGCACACTTCCGAACGAAGCGCCCGAGAAGTGGAAGTAACTGCGTGCAATGCCGCGGGGCGTCCCAGGGTAGTAGCGAGCGCGCATCATGGCGCGCGCAATGCGAGCCTCTGCGGGCCGCTCCTGCCACCCGCGGAAGGGCCGATCATCCGGGTCGGCATCGATCCAGACGTAATCGCCATCCTGAATCCCGAGCTCTTTCGCATCCTCGGGATTGATGTCGACGTATCCCTCCCCGACCCAGGGTTGGCGGCGGTCTCGCCGATACATGTCGCCGTAGGGTCCCCACCAGACGGATAGGATATCGATGTCCGCCACGATCGTGTGCACGCTGTGACGGTACTTCGGCGTGATCCACTGGTGGGTGAAGCCTTTGTCCATCAGGGGATGCCGGGTCTCGAGCAGTTCCGCAGGTGTTAGAACGACGTTGCGAACCTGCCGCGTTTCGCCGCTTCGGTCCTCCGGATCCAGGCCCCAATCCGCGGGTGATTTGGGTTGGATCAGCGGATGGGACGCGGCGACGATGGCGTTGGGCTCGTGGAAGGTGGCGTCGATCGGCTCGCGGTGGAGCGGGATCATCTCGCCGTGATCCTTGAATTCAGACTCGTCACGCAGGAACTCGAGGCGGCCCGTCCGGTTGTACCAAGGCTTTGATTCGACGCTCTGCTCGTGGCCGATATACTTCGGGTACGAGCGCCCCATCATCATGACGGGGATACCCTGCTCCGCCTTCTTGAGCAATTCACTGAACTCGTAGCCGCGCGTGATATTGCTATTGTCGAGGATGCGTTGGATGTACGGCACCGCTTTGCCTTCTTGGATGAACTTCCAGTAATCCACAAAGCGGCGATCACCCGTCATTTCGGCGAGCTTGGCAGCCACACCCGCATACACCTCCGTATCGCTCCGAGTGGAGTGGATGCGGGGGATCCGCGAAATCGGCATCACTTGCATAAAGGGATTCGTGCAGGATTGAGTCAGATCGTGAACCTGGTACTCACCCCATGAGTCGATCGCAAAGACAATGTCAGCGAACTCACAGCTGCTGGTCCACCACCACTCGTTCACGATCACCGCCTCGATCAGGCGCTTGCTCTCCGACTTCGCTCGGTAGTCTGGGTGACGGAGCAGGTTCATGACCACGTCGTAGTGGCCCTTGGCATTTCCGAGGATCGAGTTCGAGCCTGAGAACCACAGTGCCTTGGTCGGTAGCGGCGTGTGAGTCTTGCCGTTGAAGACGCGATCGGCTACTACCAGGGGCGTATCACCGTGCGTATAGTAGTGCGCGGACTGCATGCGGATCTTCATGCGCACCCGCGGCTTCTGGTTGGGATCGAGCTCCGGATCAAAGGGGTCCTCGGCCATGTAGAGCGGCATGCCGTTGAAGTACGCTGCTCGGTAGTTGCCAGCGTAGCTGCCGACGTTCCCGCCCTTGAATCCGACGTTGCGAGTGAGCGCCCCCAGCAGGAAGATCGCTCGATCCTTCTGGTCAGCGTTAAACATCTGGTTCGGACCCATCCCGGTGATGAAGAGCACACCCTCGGGCCGGGCCGCGATCTCGCGTGCGAGGCTCCGGATCGCGCTTTGCGGGGCCCAAGTGACTTTCTCGGTGTTCTCAAGTGTCCAGGTGTCACGCAAGTGCTGCTGGACCAGAGCGAAGACGGGTCGCACGGCAACCTTCTTCCCTTCGATGTCCACGCTGTACTCCCCTTTGAGCGCTGGATCGATACCTTTTTTGAAGAAGTACTCTCCGATGTCGTCCCGGCTAATGGCGACCGGCTTGCGAGCCTTCCGATCCCAGACAACAAAGTCGCCCCACGCCTCACGCCGCTCCCGCGAGATACTGGGTTCCCCGACGTCGGTCGCAAAGGGAGCGACCCGCTCTCCGTTCGCGAGGACCCGGGTCCGCTCGAGCTCGGCCAGCTCGTAGCCCGGGATCGCATCAGTCGCCCGCAGCAGCTCCCGGGTATCCATGCGCACGAGCAGCGGCAGATCAGTGTGCCCCTTCACGAACTGCTCGTCGTAGATCTCCTGGTCGATGACCTCGCGGGCGATTCCTAGCGCCAGCGCGGGATCGGTACCCGGCCGGATGATCACGATCTCATCCGCCTTCGAGCACGTGGAGTTGTAGTCCGTGGTGATAACGACGACCTTCGTGCCTTTGAGCCGCGCTT
>JBHICF010000118.1:0-6494 GCA_046759485.1 Nitrospiraceae bacterium | reverse complement strand
CCCGGAGAGTCGACACTCTTTTTACCCCACACATGGATGAAGATCAACGCGAGCGACTTTATCATAAATGGAAGGACGCGGTCACCCGGGCGATGAACTGGGCCGGGGAGTAGTTCCTTAGGGGGTGACTAGAGCCCCCCAACCCGCCTCCGGCACAATCGACGGCGTATCAGAAAATTCTGATGCCTTCTCGGGCGAAGCACGGCTCCCGAAGGCATTTTTATTTTCAGTCCAACATATTTCCTCTATAAGTGTCGTTCCAGGCTCACTTTCCTGCACTTTACCGCATTCTTTTAACGTGATCTAAATCATAGCAATAACCGACTGCCATCATAGTACCCCCGCAGCTCCAGGGGATAGGCTTACTAAGGAGACCCTGAAATCGCCTTTGGCGATTTCAGACACACCTAAAGCCTTTGACGAAAGTGTATTAGAACTTTTGGTGGTTAATCCTATGAAAAAAGAAAAAGTGGTCTTGCCGAGGATGTTCTCAGAAGAGCGTATTAGGGACCTCTATTCTAGAGTTACATGGTTCTATGACGTCTGGGGCTGGATGACAGAGTCACAAGCGGCCAAGAAGGTTATCGAATTGGCGCAAATTCGCGATGGCGACCGGATACTAGAAGTTGCGGTCGGAACAGGAGGTGTCTTTGCAGAAATTGTTAAACGCAATAAGAATGGCATGAATGAAGGCATAGATATCTCACCGAGCATGCTATCTCGGGCGGAAAGGCGCTTAAAAAGATATGATCTTGACGAAGGTGGCTTTCACCTGCAAATTGGTAATGCCTATCACCTTCCTTTTGAAGCAAATACATTTGACCTCATTGTCAATAACTTTATGTTAGATTTGCTACCTCAGGAAGATTTCGTCATTATTCTATCCGAATTCAATAGGGTTCTCAAGCCATCGGGAAGATTGGTGATTTCCACGATGGCCTTCGGGAGGAAGTGGTACAACAGGATTTGGCATTGGATAGCCAAACAGTTTCCCTCGTTATTCACAGATTGTCGACCAGTTTCAATGTATGATTACTTAGTAGAGGCTGGTTTTGGGAACGTCAGAGTAGAATATTTGAGCCAGAATACATTTGCTTCTGAAATCCTAAGAGGGGAAAAGGGGACAAGTTCAGCCAAAACAGCATAAGAGGCTCATACCTCATTTGGGAGGGGTCTCGGAGTCAGACCTTTATATCTTGACAATCTTCCCTCAGGCAGCCGCAGATTCGGGTTGACAGAAGGGGAGCAGGGTCAGGCTTGCCATTTGTCTTTTCCGAAGTTCCAACCCAGCACATCTGCTCGCGGTTCTGCCTGCCTTGGACTGAATTGGCCCACCGGTCTCCCTCCGGTACACCAGCCATTTAGCGTCCCATCGAGGCGGACGCGAGGGTTCGAAACTCGCTGGGGACACCTTCCAAATTAAGCACTTAGTGGTTTCCCGACTTTTAGAGTCGTACACCGATCTGGAGATGATAATATTACAGCGCGGGGTGTTCCCCCGCGAAAGGTTGGGAGTGAGGTATTGGTGGTTAAGAGTATGAAAACAAAGATGCAGGCTCAGGTTTGAATACGTGATGTTCGAACGGCACCGACAGAGCCTTCACGCGCCGTGGGGATTGGAGCGCTTCGCGTTGCTGGCTGTGCTCCTCCTCAGTATGAGCGGGTGTACGGAAGATGCCGCGAGCATTTCCAACTCGCAGTCGGCGAAGAAGCGGCACGCCCAAGCCCATCTGGTGGAGTCCGCCGCCGTGGTCGCACAGACCTTGAGCATGAGCAGCGTGTACACCGGGTCGCTGCGTCACCGCCAGACGGTGCGGATCTATAACCAAGAGGAAGGACGCGCAACCCGCATTCCTTTCTACGAGGGGGACCGGGTCAAAGCCGGCGACATTGTACTCGAGCTCGATGCCGCTCTCCTGATTGCCCAGCTCGACAAGGCCAAGGCTGTGCGACGCGAGGCCGAAAGCAATCTGAAGCGAGTCCGGCGGCTGGTCAATGAAAAAATATTATCGGAGGACGAGTCCCTTCGCGCGGAGACCGCGTTCGACGTTGCCAAGGCCGAGGAGCGTATTCTCGAGACACGGGTCGGCTACGCCAAGGTCTCAGCTCCGTTCTCCGGGGTTGTGACCGCGCGACTCGTGGAGCCTGGCGACATCTTGCCGCGCCACACGCACGTGCTCACCCTGGCGGACCCCAGCTCTTTGGTCACCGATCTCGCGGTCTCCGAAATGCTGTTATCACATATCGCGGTCGGCAACACGGTCCGCACGCGCATCGATGCCCTCGGGGACACCGAGTTTCCGGGACAGGTCGTGAGGGTCCATCCGGAGTTGGACCCCCGTACGCGCCAGGGGCGGGTCGAAATCGAACTCAGACCCGTGCCGCGAGGTGCCCGCGCAGGGCAGTTCGCTCGCGTCACGTTCAGCACAGAGGCCTTGGACCGCAGGGTGATTCCCTTCGCAGCGCTTCGTCACGATCGGGACGGCGAGTTTGTCTACCGAATTGATGACGATCGGGTCGTGCACCGAGTTCAGGTGCGAAGCGGCCAGCGCCTCGCCGACAAGGTGGAAGTGCTCGAGGGATTGGGGCTTGGAGACCTGGTTGTCGTGAAAGGATTCCTCGGCCTGAACGAAGGCAAGCAGGTGAAGATCGTCAACGCACCGGGGGAAGGCGACCGGAGACCCGCACCGACAGGCTCTCCCACCAGCGGACGGGAGGGGTCGTGAACCGCAAGTTCCTCCGCAACACGTGTGCCCGCCGGCTTTCCGACTTTAGTGTGCCGCGATGTCTGAAGAGATTGTGAGCCAGGGGCGCGGTGGCTTGGCCGCCTGGTCGACTCGACATCCCATCGGAGTCATCATGGTCGCTCTCGCGGTGGTGGTGATCGGTCTGTTCGCCTTAGATCGTCTCGGTGTGGACCTGCTCCCGCACATCATCTACCCCGAGGTTCGGGTCCGCATTCTAGACCCCGGTGTGCCGGGCAAAATCATGGAGGACCAGATCACGCGTCAACTGGAGGAGCAGCTCGCGATTACCGAGGACGCGATCGGCGTCCAGTCGCGCACCAGCGAGGGCCGGAGCGAGGTCGATCTGACATTCGGCTATGGAAAGGATATCGATATTGCCCTACGCGACGCGAGCAGCCGCCTGGACCGTGCCAAACGTTTCCTGCCTGATACGATCGACCCGCCGGTCATCTACAAACGCGATCCATCACAGATCCCGGTGATGGAGCTCGTTGTCACCAGTGGGTTGCGCGAGCCAGCCGAACTGCGGGATTGGATTGACTATGTGTTCGCCAAGTGGTTCCTGAATCTTCCTGGTGTGGCGGCCGTTGAGGTCGGGGGTGCGCCCTTGCGCGAGGTACAGGTCCTGCCCGACCAGCAACGGCTCGCAGGACACGGGCTGAGCCTTGATGACTTAGTGTCCACCCTGCAGCGCGGTAATCTCGAGACGGCCGGTGGACCGCTGCGCATGGCGAGCCAGGAGATCAGCAGCCGGACCGCGGGACGCTTCACCAGCATCGAGGAGATCGCGCGCCTGCCCATCGAGGGCGGTGTCGACACTGCCCTCGTGCGTGTCCGGGATGTCGCGGAAGTCATAGATGGCCTTCAGGACGAGAAGCTGCGGATCCGCCTCAACGGCGCTCCGGGCGTGAAGGTCTCGATTCAGAAACAACCGCAGGCAAACACCGTGGCGGTCGTCGACGCGGTCAAACGTCAGCTCGACTGGCTAGGCCAGCAAAGGCTCGTTCCGGAGGACATCGAGATCGAGGGTGTTTCCGACCAGTCGATCTACGTTCGCCAGTCGCTCGCCAACGCCACCACTGCGGCAGCGAGCGGCGCTCTCCTCGCCATGCTCGTGGTCTACCTGTTTCTGGGTGATCTGCGACGCACCCTGATCATCGGCACCGGAATCCCGATTGCCATCATGGTCGCTCTGGTACTGATGGCGACGACAGGGCTCACACTCAACATTATGACCCTCGGCGGTCTCGCCCTCGGCGTCGGCATGCTGGTCGACAATACCATCGTCATGCTGGAGAACATCTATCGGCATCAGCGCATGGGCAAATCAACCTCGCAGGCGTCAGGCGATGCCGCCGCCGAAGTGAACAGCGCGATCGTTGCCTCCACGTCCACGAATTTGGCAGCGGTCCTCCCCTTTCTGTTCATCGGGGGTCTGATAGGACTTCTATTTCGTGAGCTGATCGTGACGATTTCAGCAGCCATCGTCGCGTCTCTTGTGGTCGCGTTGACCGTGGTGCCCGCCTTGGGTGCCCGGGTACCGGTGACACAACCCGGCCAGCTGCGCCGAGCGATCGACGCCGGCATGACCGCTCTCGAACGTGCCCATTCCGCCGTCGTCCGCCTCAGCCTAAAGATGCCGTGGCTGGTTCCGGTACCGTTCCTCGTGGCGCTGTCGCTCTCAATCGGTGCGTTCGACACCGACAGACAGGTCTTTCTCCCGGACATGGATGACGGAAGGGTCTCCGCTCGTATGGTGGCGGACGCTGGCATCAGCCTCGACGAGATGGACCGCACCGTTGCGCGACTCGAGGCCCTGTTTCTCGATCAACCGGAGGTAGCCACGGCCTTCTCACAGGTAGGGGGATTCGTCTTCGGGCGGTCTCAATACGAACGGAGCAATCGAGCCCGCATTTACCTCCAGCTGATCCCAGTTTCCAGGCGAGACGTGAGCAGTGCCGAGTGGGCGACTCGCATGGATCGGGAGATCCAAGGCATGCAGCTCCCCGGCTTGCGGGTACGGATGCGCAACGACGGCATTCGGGGCATCCGTGTGGGCCACGGCGACGACGACGTCAGTATCCGCGTGCAGGGGCCGGATCTGGACACCTTACATTCGATCGGCGACCAGCTCATCGACCGACTACGGTCTGTAAGCGGCCTCCGCAATTTGCAACACTCGTCCGAGGACATCGTGCAAGAGCTGTCAGTGGTGGTCGATCGCGAGCGCGCGGCGGCCCTGGGGCTGGACATCGAGGACGTGGGGCGGGCGGTACGTGTGGCCCTGCAGGGTCTGGTCGTGACCGATTACATCGATGGTGACCGGCAGTACGATGTCCGGGTACGACTGCCGCGGGCAGAGATGACAAGCCCCCGTGACGTAGAGATCATCTTGCTGTTCCCAGGCGTGGACGATCGGCGACCTGTGTACCTTGGGGATGTGGCCCGGGTCGAGATCGTGAATTCGCCGGCCAACATCCGTCGCGACCGCCAGCAGCGGATCATCGAGATCAGTGGGACTGTTGCCGATGCGACACTGGGGGAAGTGAACTCCGCAATTACCCGACACCTGCACGACCTCGAGCTACCGCCAGGGTACGCGCTCTACGATGGGGGCGAGGCGCAGACACTGCAGCAAGGAGAACAGCTCGCACGGATGCTGATCGGGTTGGCGCTCTTCCTGGTGCTTGTCGTCATGGCCGTCCAGTACGAATCGCTGCGCAATCCGTTGATCATCTTGTTGAGCGTGCCCTTCGCCGTGATCGGCGTCGCCATCTCCCTTTGGCTGTTCGAGCTGCCCCTCTCGATGCCGATCTGGCTCGGGATGATCATGCTGGCGGGGATCGTCGTGAACAACGCCATCATATTGGTGGAGTACATCGAGATCGAGCGCGGGCGCGGCCGGTCGAGGCGTGAGGCGATCTTGGAAGCCAGCCGAATAAGGCTGCGGCCCATCCTCATGACCACCCTTACCACGGTGGTCGGCATGCTGCCACTCGCGATCGGTTTTGGAGATGGCTCGGAACTCCTCCAACCCTTGGCGATTACCATCGCATCGGGCCTCGCGTTCGGGACTCTGGTCTCATTAGTTCTGGTCCCTAGTGTGTACCTATTGGTGGGTCGGGCAGACAGTCCTCTGGCGGGTCCCGTAGGGTGAGAACAAGGCGCAATTGCCCACTCTCAACCCTCAGCTCTTAGCAGGTAGTCGTAATGAAATCGGGGTGACGATAGCCCCCGGCCCCCCTCCGGCACACCAACCATTCAGCGCCCCATCGAGGCGGAAGCGCAGGGTCGAACATCGCTTGGGACACCTTTCAAATCAAGCACTTAGTTGGTTCAGACTTTTCTAGCCGCACGACGATGCAAAAATGATACAATAGAAGCGCGGGTTGTTCCCCCGCGAAAGGTTGGGAGAGAGGCAATGATCGTTAAAAGTACGAAAAGGGAACGATGCCCTTACTGCGGGAGCAGGAATATCCGATACGAGTATCCGGCCCCAGCGGCGACCGGACGTGCGGAAAGGAAGACATCCACGAAGATTCCGAGACGGAATTTCACTTGCCAGGAATGCTGGCAACTTTTCGTCGTGGAGGGGTGATCAATAAAAAACGCAATGGGGTCAAGCCGCTGGTTGTCGGAAGTAGCTGCTTAGCATTGAAACTGGGGTGGCTGTAGCCCCGGCCCCCCTGAAACACAATCGTTGGAGCGCCCTCTCGGAAATATTACGGGAGGGCGTTATGCTTTTTG
>JBHICF010000117.1:0-6587 GCA_046759485.1 Nitrospiraceae bacterium | reverse complement strand
CGAGAGTTCCCGCACCCGCGACCGTCGCACGTGTCGTGTCGAGCAAGACCGCGTCCGTCCGGACGACTCCGTCGTCCGTATCAAAGTACCCGACAATACAATTCACAGAGGTTGCACGATCCCGGTGGAATTCAGGAGACAGCAAGGAGGTGACAAGATTTCCGGCCCAGAGATCAAAATACTCATTGTCGATCCTGCCCTGCCCGCCAAGAAACGCGGCGCCTCCATTCGCCTGGCCCAGAGCCTCGCGTAGGGTATTGCCACGGCCTGAGAGTTCGACGGCGAGGTCGGCCACACCCTCTACCAAATCGGTCACCGCGTAGGCTTTGAGCAAGAGTCCATAATCGAGGTTCCGCGCCTTGCCCTGGATGGAAAGAAGAGGTACCTCCTGAGAGGCGTCAAGCTCCAGGCTAGCAGCCAACTTCCCCCCACCAGGCCGGTGCCCGGTAACTGGCCCGATAGCAAGTTTGCCCTCCTCGAGCTTCACATTTAGCGCCAGGTCACCCAAGTCGATCGCATCTCCCGCCACTCCTCGCACTGACTTCGCTTCCCAATGCAGATCGACGTCCAACGAGCGGAGTCGATCGACCGGAAACGTGAACTCAGGAAATACCCTCGGGGCTTCAGAACCGCCACTGGCTAGACCAAAGGGAAGGATCTCCTCGGTGTCTTCATCTGTGGTCTTGTCCTCCTCAGCTTGCCGAGTCATGGGTGTAGCCGTGCCTGAACTCAGGTCTGTCCTGGGGGTCGCACTGTGCGCGAAAACAGCAACATCTTGCCGCTGACTGGGGTCGGAGTCCTTCTTAGGATGGCGCTCGATCCGGATCATCTCAGAGGTGAGGTGAGCAACCAGGCGTGGGCGTGGGCCATCGAGGGCTAGCTTCAGACTGCCAGCAACATCGCTGTCGCCGAGCTTGCCCTTCAAGCCGGTGACGCTGAGGCCATCCTTTATGTCTCTCACCAAACCCACAAATTCATAGGGGCCGCGCGGAGGCAAGTGCACGTTGAAGAGCTGGTTGAGCCTATCGAGGCGTTGACCTCGCAGAACAAACCTGAGTTCGAGGTCGTCGACATCGAACGGCAAGGTGACGTTCCCGTACAGCTCGAGGGTGGCATCGACAGCTCGGACTTTTGTCGCGATGGGCCACCTAACAGAAGAGTCCAACAAACGGACCAGTCTACCACCGGTCTCAGTCCAAGCAACAGGAACGCCGTTGTATGAGCCGGCAAGGGCCAGCTTGAATGGCCCCCCTTCGTGGACAGCGTATCGCACCTCGTGGACGAGCAATCCCGAAGAGTCATCATCCTCGTTTGGGAATGCAACGAGGGACCCTGACCGAAAGTTGCCCTTGAGAGAACCATGTTCAAGCAACTCCTGAAGGGTTTCCCCTCGGCCAACGAGCTCGAGTGTGGTGTCGGCCGTGCCACGCCACAGCTTGCTGTACTCAAGTTCCCTCGCGAAACGCCCATAATCAAGGCTTTCTGCTCTCAGCCTGGCCACCACCCTTGGGACGCTTCCAGCAGCGTTCACCTCAAGACTCGCATCGAAGGCCGCCTCCCACAGGTTCCCCTTGAATGGCACCACCTGCAACCGGCCATTCCGCAGCGTCGCCTCAAGGGTCAGGTCAGTCCATTCAGTGGGACCCAGGACCACACGTTCGATCTGCCATGCCAGACCAAGGTCAACGGAGCGAAGCTGGTCTACAGGCAGTGAAAGACCCGCAGGGTTGGAAGGCGCGCCATTTTCGGAGACCGCGACGGCCGTCGAGGCAATGCCTTCGCTGCTGATGAGCTGAGAACGGAGCCTCGTCGTCATTCGCGGGCGCTGGTCACCCATGACTAGCTGTGACCAACCTGCAAAGTCGCTGTCGCCTAGTCGTCCCTTGAGCCCGCTCATCGTATATGTGTCACCCCGTCTGCCGAGCTTCCCGAACAGTTCGTAGGGCCCAAGCGCTGGCAAGCTGGGATCCAGGGAATCCAGGCGTTCACCCTCTACCGAAATCGCAACGTCAAAGTTACCCCTCGTCAACGGCGCCAGAAGTGTTCCCTTAGACTCCACTGATGCACCGCCTGCATCTGCCCTCATATGAACCGGCCACGGCTTGCGTCCTGAGACGAGATCGGCCAAGGTGCCACCGGTAAAGTCTAGTATGAGGGGCTGTTGACGGAACGTACCCTTGACGCCAACCTTCACTGGTCTGCCTTTCCTCACCTCAGCATGCCCCTTGATGATCAGGGGCGAGAGAGTCTCACTGGTGGCCTCGTCGTGGAGAACAAGCCTGGACTGTCCCGTAACGATCCGCAATGCGGAATTGCCTAGGAGTGTCTTGAAGGAGAAACCTCGCGTACTGAAGTTGACTGCAAGGTCGATGGCTCCTTCAACCCGGTCGGTCACATCGAGCGTCTGAAGCATTCGACCGTAATCGAATCCATGAGCGGCAACCGCCAATGACAGTGAGGGAACTTCATCTCGAGCGTTTAGTTTGAGGGATCCCTCCATAGTCTTGCCGAAGAGGCCAGCCTGAAATGGCTCCACGTCGAGCAGACCATCTTCAAGCCTGGCGGTCAGATTAGCCCAACCCAAATTGTGGTTCCCATCCAAGATCTGCCGGAACTGCAAGCTCAGATCAGCATCCACTGCCTTCACAGGCCCGATCGGCAACATGAAGTCTTCTATGGATGGAGCAGGCTCGGCCCCCCTCGCGGCGTCACCATTTCCAAGAAAATCTCTCAATTGAATGGTTTCTGCCGTGAGCCTGCCGACAAGGCGCTTCTTCGGACCGGCAATCGACAAATCCAGATTCCCTGCAACTTGATTCTCGCCGACCTTGACCCAGAGATCTTGTAAGTGAACCACATTCCTCGTTCCCGATAGCCGGCCTTTCAGTTCGTAAGGACCGATCTCGGGAAACTTCACGTCGAACAGGGCGCTAAGAGTCTTGGGACGGTCACCTGTTAGCGCCACCTGCACATCAAACGAGCCTGCATGGATGGGCTTGTTGAGTTGGCCGCTGGCGGTAAGAGTCGTCTGGTTGAGACCCAATGAGGCCTGTATTGGCCAGGCCTGGGTGGGCGAACCAAGTTCTGCGAGCGTCCCCCCGGCGAATTTAAACTTGAACGGGGCGTCGCGGAATGCCCCGTCGATCGAGAGCTGAAGCGGCGTGTTTTTGGACGCGCGGGCTGCCGCCCGGCCGACCACGACAAGGAAAGGCGCAGAATCCCCACGCTGATAGGAGATCGCCGAGCGACGTATCGAGATCAGTGGGAAATCGGGAATCCCAGCCAGGAGGGCAGACACTTCCGTCCTGGTCGCTGGTGCTGAACGAGAGACCTGACCGAATTCCCAAGTGTTCCGACCATCGGGCCCCTCTTGGAGTGCCACGTTGACATCCTCCACCTCGATGGACGGGGTCACAACATGGCCGCGCAGGAGTGGGAGAAGGGCCAATTGGGCCTTCAGCCGTCCAGCATGTAAGAAATCCGGTTGTGCGGCCCAATCAGGGTTAGCAATGTGAACGTCCTCGAGCACAATGCCTAGGGGGAGCGAAACATCGAAACCCATCTCTCCCTCAATGGCCACGGTCCGATTAAGTACTGCTGTAGCTTTGGCTTCGACTAGATCGCGGTAATCGTTTAGGTCCAGTGTGAGCAGGATGCCGATCACGAGCACGATGGCGATCGTAACCAGTGCCGCTGATAAGAGGAGCAATTTGCGGACGCGCATACTTGCCAATTCCCTCGGAACCCCCGACAGCCTACCACATGCGACAAACGATGACATCTACGTAATGAGGCCGCTCACTGTAGCATCATTCTGCGTCCGATAGTCTTGGAAAGCTCAGGAGTTACAGGTACTGGAGGATCTCGCCCAGAGCACCTGAGGGCACACTTTCTAGTAGACAGATCCCACACGCAAAGTGCAAAATCTGCCACTGCGCTTCTCGGTTCAGTTTGTAGGAGGCAATAAGGGGAGCTGTCAGCAAACCACACGTCGGTCCCATTATGAAGACGGTGTGCGATGAACACTCAGAGGAGCCCGCAATGCAACGACCGATAAGACTCTCTGTATTAGTAGCACTGAGCTTCGTGACCATGCTCATGGTGGCCTGTGCAGAACCTCGTCCTGCTGCGCGGATACAATGGAGCCCCATGCCCATCACGGAGATCAAGGCGGTGGCTGGAACATGGGAGGGACTACTCAAGAGGCAGCCAAGAGCGCGTCGAGACGACTGGGTCGAATTGACGATCACTGAAGATGGCCAGTACCAATTCGCGAGCTACCGTTTAAGCGGGGCCTTCAAGGGAAGCGGCAGCACAATGCTCGAAGACGGTATCCTCAAGGAGGAGTCGGGGAACGTCACCTTTACGCTCTATCAAGGGAACGGCAAGCGTATGTTGAAAGCTGATGGCACTACGTCCGACGGCCTCCGATACACCGCCGAACTGACTCCTGCGAAGAGAAAGAGGACACAATAAATGGGGCGACTCATGGCTGTGTGTTCGGCTGTGTGAGCCTCCCACTAGCAAGATGGTTTTCGGGTAGAATACATTCCCCCACAGGACTATGAGCGCGGGAAAGCGCCCTTAGATGCCAGAGGCGATAGAATTCCCTGTGTCTCGCACACCGGGAAAGATGATTAGCCTGGTGCTCAATCTGTCGGAAGAAACTGACAGGGCGGTGAAGGAAGCAAAAATGAGATTCCGCCGTCGATATCTCATCCACGCGAAACACTTGTGCTGCATGTTGACTGGCTTGCTCATGACGTCGGCAGCCACGCCCGCTCTCGGCGCAGATATTTTTGAGCTGAAGGAGCTTGTTGATGAGGCACGTCTCACCCTAGCCAGATTCGTCGGCAACCCTAACATGATTTGGCTGCGTGACCACATCAAGGAGGCCAAGGGCATTGTCATCGTGCCTCGCTGGGGAGAAGCTGGCTATGTGATCGCAGGATCGTATGGCAGAGGAGTGTTCCTTGCGCGCGACGAGGAGACCGGGCGATGGAGCGAGCCTGCCTTTTACACCTTTGTTGGGGGGAGCTTCGGTCTACAAATTGGCGCCAAGACTTCGGAATCTCTGGCACTCGTGATGACCCAGAACGGTGTAGATGCCATGCTCAGCTCGACATTTGTCGCGGGAGTTGGTGCAACGGTAGCCGCCGGCCCGTTTGGAGGTGACGTGAGCGGTGGGACGGCACCCAACTTGAGCGCCGATATCATTTCGTTCGCCAACTCCAAAGGAGCCTTCATTGGCCTGGCCGTTGGTGGCACTTCCGTCTTCACCGCGGACGAGTCGAATCGGACTTATTACGGGAAGCCGGTCATACCGGCGGACATTCTCGTCAAAGGGGAGATCTCCAACTCGTATTCAGCACGAATCCGGGCAACAGCGGACAAGGCCGACGAGGGTATGTGGCAGATCGATCTCCCACCTGAAGGGTCAAGGTAGCCTTAATGCTGCACTGGGCGGGAAAGCATGCGAACTCGGAGGCAGCCAAGCAGGTTGCAGATCAGTCGTGGAGAACATGTGTGTCCCCTGCACTCGGCGCCTTCTTGGTTGTTGGCTTCGTGTGCTCATCCTGGAGCTTAGCTACGGCTCTAGATGACTCTTGGCCTGAAGGTACGCTCACCTACACGATGATCCACGATTCAGAAGGTGAGATTGGGGTCCAGACGGTGATTTCCAAGCGCTTCGGAAAGGATGTCTTCATCAAGATCGACGAGCAGGTCGATGTGTCTAAATTCGGTGTGGCGGTGTATCACTCAAAGGCGGAGCGCTGGGAGAGATGGAGGGATAATCGCCTCGTCTCGTTTAAGAGCGTCTATACAGAGCGCTGCGCGGCGGGGGTCTCGTTCTTCGCGTCTCTGACTGGGCACGACAAAATCTGCGAGCATGACCAGTATGAAATGCCCATGGAGGTCCACGCATGGGCTGAACACGAAGGATTCACGATCAAGGGCGCGCGACTCTTCGACCAGCCGACTCACTGCATCAAGGCGCCCCCCGCAATCGTCACGGCGAATTTCTTGAACCCAAGATTTGCAGATCGGACCCAACCGCTTGGCCTTATTGACTCGACAACCGGTGAGCTGAAGCAGAGGACTTTCCGGTCTGTGAAGCCGACTGAGAAGGGTATTGATACCAGTGAGACCCGACAATACATTTACCTAGGCGACCCCAGGGCACTGTCCGATCCAAACCGTGTCCTTTCGTACGATGAGAATGGAATTCGGCAGAGCATGCGTATTGAGGAGAGCGGCGTGACGGTCTCCCGTCAGTCGATCAGCAAGCAAAGCACGGTCAACCCAAGTGAATGGGACATTCCCAAGACGAAGCGTCAATGTCGTTAGGATCCAGCCACTCTCGCCGAACGGATCATCTGGAAGAATGGATCGCGACATGAGGGCACGTGGTTTTATCGCTATTCTGCTGAGCGGCCTGATCGCATCGGCCTGCGCGACACCTCCCGTGGAGGTGCCGAGTTCCGAAGGAGCTCAGTATTCCGCCGACCTATTGCCCGACACCTTTAAGGTGGCCACCTATAATGCCTGGCACGGGTTGAAAACTGGGAGTTTCTGGGTCACGCTGG
>JBHICF010000116.1:0-6670 GCA_046759485.1 Nitrospiraceae bacterium | reverse complement strand
CGAGGATCTTGACGAAGCCTCCAGGCGAGCTGTCCATAACCTACGTCAACCGCATATACGCGGCGTGCTCCCCGCTGGAGCAAACAGTCAGTGAATCCCCCAGTCGAAGATCCGACATCGAGAGCCACCGCTCCACGAACATCCACTGCGAAGCTGTCCAACGCTGCCTGCAGCTTTGCCCCACCGCGGCTGACGAATGGATCGGCCCGAGAGGCCACATCGATCGTCGCATCCACTGCTATGAGCTTGGCTTGCTTATCGGTGAGGACCCCATTGACCCTGACCGCGCCGGCCAGGATCAGTCGACCGGCCTGTTCGCGACTCTTGGCCAAACCACGGATCACGAGTGCGTGATCCAATCGTTCACGAGCAGGCGATCCTTTCTGGGCCATGGAAAAACAGGAAGAGAAATCGACAGCAGAACAGGCGTCAGAGGCAAACGCGATTTAGCTGGATGAGGACGACCCCTCGGCCTCTTCATCGTCCGGCGTGAAGGCCCGGAGCCGCTTTTTCCCATCTTTCTCCTGAACCAACAGCTCTACTTTCCGCTCGGCTTCCCCCAGCATCTTCAAACAAGTTTTCGAGAGCCGGATGCCTTCCTCGAAAATCCGAATCGACTCATCGAGCGGGAGGTCTCCTTTCTCCAGATCGGCGACGATCGTTTCGAGTCTCGCCATCGCATCTTCAAACTTCAACGTGGCCACAGGTCTCCTTACCTCCGCGTGTGCCGATCGAGAGCTATTATACCGTGGCATGGAGCGAAATCAAGCGCGGTCATTGATCAGATATGGCCTCGCGGACGTCGCACAGCAAATAGCCTTCCGACAGTCGCGCGCGAACGGCCTGGCCCTCCTTCACATCTTGTGCTCGCCTCACCACACGTCCATCGGAGACCCTGTGTACGATGCTGTATCCCCTCGCGAGGATGGCGAGAGGGCTCAGGGTATCGAGCGCAGACACCACCGATCTCACCATCTGACGACGCATGACAACCAATGCGAGCATCCGTTGCTCGAGGCGCTTGAGTAATTGGGGCACGAGCACCGAGGCTCCTCGGACTCGCGCCACGGGACTCGAAGTGGCAAGACGCTGCTGGCAGGTGACAGCGCGTTGTCGGGACTTCGATAGCCTCGAGTTCAGCGTCCATCCCAATCGATCTGCCGCATCATCCAGGCGCTGTGCCAGACGCTGGATGTGCAAAGGAAGCGTGGTCAGGGCCCCTGTCCGCACATCGATCTGTTGCCGGGACAAGACGAGGCGAGTTGTGAGGGCACGGACCTGACGTTGCGCATACTCCCGTAACGCCTGGACCACATCCTCCAGCACGGGTGCCACAGCCTCTGCGGCAGCGGAGGGCGTTGGGGCGCGGTAATCGGCTGCAAAATCCGCCAGCGTGTAGTCGATCTGGTGCCCCACTGCCGACACAACGGGAACCGTCGAGCCCGCGACCGCCCGAACCACCACTTCTTCGTTAAAGCACCACAAGTCTTCCCACGACCCCCCACCACGCCCGACGATCATCACATCCACTCTCCCCGATTGGCTCAGGGCGCGGATCGCGTCAGCGATCTGAGGCGCCGCCTCAGCCCCTTGTACGGCGACCGGATAAATGACGACGCTCAAGATGGGGCATCTTCGATGAAGGACATGAAGCATGTCGCGGATCGCTGCGCCTGTCGGGGAGGTGACCAACCCGACCGCGCGAGGGAAAAATGGGAGAGGACGTTTCCGTGAGGGATCAAACAGTCCCTCACGTTCCAGCTTCTCTTTCAGCTGCTCGAAGGCGATCTGGAGCGCCCCGATGCCTTTCGGCTCCAGGTATTCGAGCACAACCTGGTACTCCCCTCGCGGCTCGTACACGCTGAGGCGGCCGCGCACAATGACTAGCAGCCCTTCACGGAGAGCGAATTTGAGGCGTTCCGCAGCCGACCGGAACAGCACCGCTCGCATCTGGGCGTGCGGATCTTTGAGCGTGAAATAGAGGTGGCCGGAGGATGGGGTCCGCAGGTTGGAGATTTCTCCCTCAACCCACACATCGGAGAACTGTTGTTCGAGCCGATCGCGGACGAGGGATGTGAGTTGACTGACGGTGAGGATTCTCTGCGAGAGCTCTCCCACGTGTCTACGCCAGCGAAGGGTTGAAAATGTCAGCAGGAATCAGTCCGCGATGCGGAACCGCTCAATAGCCAAGGCCTTCCCCAGTCTGCCATCGAGCTCGATCATCACCGCACACAACTGTCCAGGGCCAGAAGCCACTTCAAAGCGGCGCGGCATCTGCGTCAAGAATTTCTCGATCACCAATTCCTTCTTGATCCCTATCACGGAATGCACCGGGCCAGTCATTCCAATGTCAGTGATGTAGGCGGTACCTTTGGGGAGGATCTGTTCGTCTGCAGTCTGGACGTGCGTGTGCGTTCCCACGACCGCGGTCACGTCTCCATCGAGAAAATGACCCATCGCCATTTTCTCAGACGTCGCTTCGCCATGCATATCGACGATGATCGCAGCGGTTTCTTGCTTGAGTCGCGCAACCTCTCGGCGCGCCACCTGGAAGGGGCAGTCCAGTGTTGGCATAAATGCTCGGCCCATGAGATGAAGCACGGCCAACCGTTCGCCACCAGGCGTCTCGACGACGAGACTCCCTGTCCCAGGGACTCCTTCCGGATAATTCGCCGGACGTAAGAGTCGTGGCTCATGCCGGATAAATTCCACGATCTCCTTCTTGTCCCAGGCATGGTTGCCGGTCGTGATGACCGCGATGCCGAACTCGAACAGCTCGTGGGCAAGGTCGGGGGTGATTCCAAACCCGCCCGCCACGTTCTCACCGTTGGCAATCACAAGATCCACGGCGTGGTTTGCCACCAGCCTGGGCAGCGATTTCGCAACAGCCCGGCGTCCTGGCTCTCCGACCACATCGCCGATCACGAGGACTTTCATGGCGCTCCGTTATTGGCCAGCATTCCGGCGACCTCGTGGAGGTCCGGCCAGCTCTGTTGAACGGGCTTGCGTGCAGTCACACCTACCCACATCACTTGGCAAACTCCACGAAGCGGCTTTCCCGGATGACCGTGACCTTGATCTGACCAGGATAAGTCAGTTCCTGCTCAATTCTCTTGGCCATTTCCCTGGACAGCTGGAATGACTCGGTATCGCCAACTTCGTCATGCCGTACGATCACGCGGATCTCCCGGCCAGCCTGAATGGCATAAGCCTTCTGTACCCCCTTGAATCCCGAGGCCAGGGATTCCAGTTTCTCCAATCGCTTCACGTAGGATTCGAGCGCCTCTCGGCGAGCCCCGGGGCGAGCCGCCGAGAGCGCCTCCGCCGAAGCCACGAGCACGGATTCGGGACAGATGGGATCAACTTGTTCGTGGTGCCCAGCGATCGCGTTCACGATCTTCGGCGATTCACCGTATCGTTTGGCGATTTCCGCACCGAGCATGGCGTGCGGACCCTCTTCCTCGTGACTCACCGCCTTGCCGATGTCGTGCAAGAGTGCCCCGCGCTTTGCCAACATGACGTCCAGTCCCAACTCCGCTGCCATCGTGCCGCAAATATAGGAGGCCTCACGAGCATGGTAGAGATTATTTTGACCGTAGCTGGTTCGATACTTCAGCCGGCCGAGGACTTTCACGACCTCAGGGTGGAAATCGGACAGCCCTAGCTCAAAAATGATTTTCTCGGCCTCCTCCACCATCAGTTTGTCGATGTCAGATTTCACCTTCTCAACGATTTCTTCAATCCGTGTCGGGTGAATCCGGCCATCGTGCATCAGCCGCTCCAAGGACACCTTCGCAATCTCACGCCGCAGAGGGTCGAACCCGGAGATCACGACCGCTTCGGGCGTTTCATCAATGATCAAATCGATACCCGTCGCGGCTTCAATCGCTCGGATGTTGCGCCCCTCACGCCCGATAATACGACCCTTCATCGCATCATTCGGAATCGGCACGACCGAGATCGTCGCCTCAGAAACATAGTCCCTGGTCACGCGTTGAATTGATCTGGCAATGATCTCGCGCGCCTCCCGCTCGGCGCTCTCTCTCGCTTCATCAATGATGCGCTTGGCGAGACCGGCCGATTCGAGTTTGGCCTCGCTTTCGATTTCCGAGACGAGTTGTCGCTTCGCGTCGTCCACCGTCATGCCGGCGACCTGCTCCAACGCCTGACGGTGCTCCTTGACCGCACGAGCGCAGGCCGCTTCGGCGGCAACAAGTTTTTCATCTCGCTTGTTCAGCGCGGCGTCACGTTTGAGCAGTTCCGCGTCATGGCGATCCACCATCGTCGACCTTGCCTCGAGATTCTCTTCTCGCTTCAAAAATTGCTTCTCTTGCACGGCCAGGTCGGCCATCTTGGCCTTCTGTTCCCTCTCGAGTTCAGTTCTTGTCTGCAAGAGCAGGTCCTTGGCCTCTAGCTTGGCCTCCTTCACCACTGTTTCAGCTTCTCGCTTGGCTACTTGGGTCACCTGATGGGATTGCCCCTCGGCTTCATGGCGTTGCGCCGCTAACGCTTTCCGTCTCAGCAGGGTGTGCAGGCCAACGCCAATGAGCGCCCCTAGGAGTCCAACCAGCACATAGACAGCAACGGTTGTCACAGCGGGTGTCACCCCCTTCGAGTCTAAAATTCCAGGGCAGCAATCTGCCCCTGATGCGTGTTCCGCTTTTCGTCTTTGTGTTGTCAGAGAGGAGGAGAGTCAACTGCGGTGAGGGTCTGCACGCGGCGAAGGCCTAAACCTCGACGTGCGGGAGAAACGAAGGAAGCAGCGAGAGCGGGGGCTATGACGTAGAATTGCTGGTTATGAGAGTTCCCGTGGCTCGAACCTGATACCTGACGGACAGGGAGACCAGACATCCCAATTCTTGCGTGACACACCCTGGGAATCGGGGTGCCCCCTACCCTCATCAGCCAGTGCCCGTGGGAATGCCTCAGCAGTGCCATTCCCGACGAGCCATTGGCGTCCTTCTGCCACGACCTTGTTCCTCACTTGAATCAACAACTGAACCAGCGATCACGCTCGATACGCGTATACGTCAGATCAATGACTTTCCTTCAGCCCCAAACATTCTCGTTGAACCTCGATAGTCTCTACTCACCGGCTGTCTGCTCGTTCCCCTCAGGGAATCATCTGTAAACTATCAAATAGTGGACGACAATGCAAGCGTGAACTCAGCGTTTTTGCCTGGCTGGCAGCTGCTCCTCAATAGATTCCATGAGCGAGAGCGTCCGGCGCTCAACCTCAGCTTCACGTTGCTCCTGGCTCTTCTCTGCCTGGAACAACTGATGTGCGATGTTAATCGCCGCCAAGACGGCCAGCTTAGAAAGGGTAGTGGTCTTCATCCCCTGTGCCAATTGCCGAATGTGATCATCCACATAGTGGGCGACGCCTTTGACATAGTCGTCATCCGCATCGCCGTTGAGGGTGTACTTTTGACCGTAGATCTCAACCTCGATGGTCTTTGTCAAGTGCCACCTCCTTGGATCCGACCGCGGATTCAAGAGAATCGAGCTCGTGCATGACCCTAGTGATCCGAGTCTTGATTTGCACTCGCTCTTTGATCCACCGATGATTCAGTTCTTCTTCTCGCGACAAGCGCGTATGGGCCTCCCGAAGGGTGCCTTTCAAGTCCGCGTTTTCGCGCTTTAAGTTTTGGATGAGCTCAACCAGTGACCGAACGCGCGCTTCCAGCGATCCCAGCTTATCCGGTGCCATCCCTGTTCTCCACTGGGTTGTGTTCTGAGCCCGTTGGCACTGGCGTGTGAAATCGTGGCGAACTATAAGAGTCTCAGCACACCTTGTCAAGGGAGCCGGAGTGGCAGTTAGCATGTCCGAGGCGTTGATACTGGCGGTAACTGCGCAGCACTCGTTTCACGTAGCGGCGGGTCTCTCGATAAGGAATCAATTCGACGAATTCATCAGGCTCCTTCGCACCATGCTCTTGAATCCAGGCGGACACTGCATTGGGTCCAGCATTGTATGCGGCGACAGCATACATCGGTGTTCCCTTGAACCTCTTCAGCAGCTGCTCCAAATAGGTGACCCCGAGCATGATATTGGTCTCCCGGCTCAGCAGTGCATTGCGATTGTCGATACTCACCCCAAGCCGCCGAGCCACACGTTCGGCTGTGTCAGGCATGAGCTGCATGAGACCAAGGGCTCCCACCGGCGACACGGCCCTGACGTTGTAGTGGCTTTCTTCCCGAATTATGGCTGCGGCCAGATAGGGATCGAGCTCAGTCCCGGCGTAGGTCCGGATCGTGGGCAAGTAGGCCGTGGGGTAACCTGCCTCCCACACTGCGGAAGGGACGGGTTCCCCACCCCGTTCAAGGCCCTCGCGGAAGTGAATCCTTGCTAGACGCAGCGCCTGGTGATGTGCCCCAGCATCACTCAGAAGTGCTGAGAGTTCGACAACCTGTCTTCGGGTACGCGCGTATCGTCTGGTCAGCGAGGCCAATTCCCTGTTCGCGTCTTGGTGCCTCCCAAGAATGCTCAATTCCGCTGCACGGCGGTAGTGAATATCCTGCGCCATCTTTGACGGCTCGGCGGTAGTAGGTTCCTTGGTGTCCTTGCCCACCAACCAATTCGCTGCGAGCGGAAGTTCAACCCGGTCTCGCGTCAACTGACAGTAGTAAGTGAGTGGATACGTCTGACACAAGTGCTGGTAGGTTTGCA
>JBHICF010000115.1:0-6702 GCA_046759485.1 Nitrospiraceae bacterium | reverse complement strand
CGAGCGCCGTATCCCGTTCTGTCCGCTATCGAGCATTTTGGCGAGGAGTTTAGAAGGTAAACTCCTCGGCGTTGGTCAAGCTCTTGGTGTTTCGCTGGATTGAATGGTGAATCTGTCGCTGGTGGATGTCGACGATGGCTCATCCAAATCCGACGGTCACGATCGAAATCAACGGTCAGCAGGTGGCGGCATCGCCTGAAGACACGATTTACGCTGCAGCCTCCAGATCAGGCATCTCAATCCCGAGCCTCTGCGCGTCAAGTCACCTCGACCCCTTCGGGTCCTGCCGTCTTTGTCTCTGCGAGGTGGAAGGTCGGTCTGGAACTCCTGCCTCTTGTACGACGCCAGTCTTTGACGGGATGCGCGTCCAGACGGAGACAGAGCCACTCAGGAAACTCAGACGAAATATCCTGGAACTCTACCTCTCCGAATTGCCGGACGATGCGAAGGCGCAGGAAGGGCTGGAGCAATTGGCCACCAAGCTGGGTGTAACCCAGGTCCGATACCAGACCCCCTCCAAGCGTGTAGCTTACCGAGACGACTCGAACCCCTTTTTCACCTTTGATAACGCCGTCTGCATTTCTTGCGCTCGGTGTGTCCGAGCGTGCGATGAGATCCAGGGCACGTATGCCCTATCGATGGTGGGGCGGGGTTTCCTGGCAAGACCGATGGCCGGCGCTAGCCAGGTTCTGGGTAACGCCGCGGGCTTTGCTCTCTCCAACTGTGTTTCTTGTGGGGCCTGCGTCAAAGAATGTCCGACGGGTGCGTTGCGTGAACGATCGGCGGAGGAGTTAGGTAAACCTGAGCAGCAAGTCAGGACAACCTGTGCCTACTGCGGCGTGGGCTGCGCCTTCGATGCTGGGATGAGAAACGGACGTGTCGTGAGCATGATACCCGCAGATGAGGGACCGTCGAACCTGGGGCATGCCTGTATGAAAGGTCGGTTTGGTTGGACTTACAACTATGCGAAGGATCGGCTGCGGCATCCACTGCTAAGAGTCGGGAACAGTTGGCAGGAGATCTCCTGGGACGAGGCCCTGGATCGGGTCGCGCAGGAGTTCACTCGGATCAAGTCCAACAGGGGTCCAGACGCACTCGCGACGATATCATCCAGTCGAGGCACGAACGAGGAGAACTATCTGTTCGCGAAGTTCATACGCTGCGTGGTTGGAACCAACCACATCGACAACTGTGCTCGGGTGTGCCACAGTGCCACGGTGACTGGCATGATGGAGGTGCTTGACGCATCCGCGGCCACAAACTCGATTCATGACCTGGATCATGCCAAGCTGGTTCTGGTGGTTGGAGCCAATCCGACTGAATCCCATCCCGTGCTGGGCGCGAAGTTGAAGCGAGCGGCGCGACGCGGCGTGCCGCTGATCGTCGTGGACCCACGTCGGACAGAGATCGCGCGACTCGCCACCCTTCATCTGCAATTGAAACCTGGGACGAATGTGGCCCTCCTCAACGGGTTGGGACACGTCGTGGCAAAGGAAGGTCTGATGGACAGAGACTTTGTCGCCGCTCGGACCTCGAGCGTCGATGACTGGTTGCAGAGCGTGCACCCATGCACCCCTGACATCACAGAGGGCATCACCGGTGTTCCGGCGAACATGGTGCAGCAGGCTGCCCGCTTGTACGCAACAAGCGGCGCCTCACTGTCCGTGCATGGCCTCGGTGTGACTGAACACCGATGGGGGAGCCACGGCGTCATTGCCTTATGTGATCTGGCCCTGGCCACGGGCAATATCGGGCGGCCGGGTACAGGCATCAATCCCTTGCGTGGGCAGAACAATGTGCAGGGCGCATCAGACGTAGGATGCCTTCCAACTTCATTTTCCGGATACCAAGCGCTCGATGATCCCACACTGGCCCGTCGTCACGAGGCGGTGACTGGTCGTCCGCTCCCGACGAAGCGAGGCATGAAGATTCCCGATATGTGGGATGCAGCCCTCTCGGGGACACTGAGAGGACTCTGGATAATCGGATACGACGTCGCGCAGACAGATCCCAACCTGAAACGGGTGCGGGAAGCGCTTGCCGCTTTGGAGTTCCTCGTCGTTCAGGATCTGTTCCTGAGTGAGACGGCCAAGTTCGCCCACCTGGTGATTCCAGGTGCCTCATTCCTCGAAAAAGATGGAACCTTTACGAACCTGGAACGACGGATCCAGCGCATACGAAAGGCCGTGGATCCACCCGCTGGCGTGCTGCCTGACTGGCAGGTCGTCTCTGAGGTATCGACCAGGATGGGCTATCCCATGCGATATCGGCATCCGTCTGAGATTATGGATGAAATTGCCAGCCTAACACCTTCGATGGCGGGCGTCTCTTACGACCGGTTGGAATCCGACGAAGGTCTTCAGTGGCCAGTGCTGTCGAAGACGCACCCCGGCACCTCCTTGATGCATGCCGATAGATTCCCTCGAGGTCGCGCCAGATTTGTCGGTGTCGATTATCTGCCACCTGGAGAAACGCCGACCGAAACCTATCCCTTCACTTTGATCACGGGCAGGATTCTGCAGCACTATGGTTGCGGTGCGCAAAGCCGGCGTACCGAGATCATGCGGTTGGTGAATGCAGACGTGCTTGAGATGCATCCCGAGGATGCAAAGAAGTTAGGCCTTGAGGATGGCGAATGGGTTCGACTGGTGAGCGCCCGCAGTGAAGCAGTATTGCCGTTGGCCCTCAGCGAACGCCTGGTTCCTGGTCAGGTCTTTACAAGTTTCCACTTTCCAAGCACGGACATCAACGCGCTGCTTTCCTCCAGCGCAGATGAGAGCTCAAAATGCCCAGAATATAAAGTCTCCGTGGTCCGGGTCGAAAAACTCCGCGCCGTTCATGAGGCGACTCTCTCACCGGAGACGGAACATCGCGCCCGTTGGAACATCATTACATGAGCCGCTCTCCAGCCGATCAAGATCAGCGAGTTGATTCGCCTGTCCCGATGTTCGATGCCTACTCTCCTCCACAGATCGCGATCCGCGTTCGGGAGGTGGGTGTGGCCAAGGCCAATGCCCCGGTCCTCGCGACGCTGGGCCTCGGAATCCTCGGCGGAGCCTTCATCTCGCTAGGAGCGCTTTTCTACGTTGTCATAGTGACACCGGGGTCGGGCTCTCCCGCTCCCTTCGGGCTCATCCGGCTTGCAGGCGGCGTCGCCTTCAGCCTTGGTCTGGTGCTTATCCTTGTCGGCGGAGCGGAGTTGTTTACCGGCAATAATCTGATCGCGATGGCTTGGGCAGCTGGGCGAATCCGGACCAGACAACTGCTGGAGAATTGGGGTTGGGTCTACCTGGGGAATCTCATAGGGGCGATTGGCACTGTGGCGCTGACTCTCCTTGCAAGGACAGGCGGTTTGGCCGAGGGGGACGTCGGGCAGACAGCCATGGACATCGCTCGCAACAAGGCCTCACTTTCCCCCGCGACGGCACTGGCACGAGGGATCCTCTGCAACGCTCTAGTCTGCCTCGCAGTATGGCTTTGCATGGGGGCCCGGGGTGTTGCGGATAAGATCCTGGCGATCGTGTTCCCAATCAGCGCCTTCGTAGCTTGTGGGTTCGAACACTCCATTGCCAATATGTATTTCTTGCCGCTGGGAATGACCTTGGCCATGGGAAGTAGCGCACCAATCGAAGTGACGGACGCGTTGAGCAATCTGTTGTTCGTGACAATCGGAAATATACTAGGCGGCACCATGCTGGTCGCACTGATCTACTGGTTTATTTATTTGCGAAACAGTTCTGACGGTTAAGGTTCCGTTACTTCCAATGCGTTCAGTCTCGACTCCGCCATGATCTACACTATAACCTTAAACCCGGCTCTCGACCACTACGTGGAAATCCAGGATCTGCGCGTCGATGATGCAAACAGGGTGAAGGCCGAATGCCTTTTCGCCGGGGGCAAAGGTATTGACGTGTCCCGGGCGATTCGGCACCTGGGTGGGGAGAGTATGGCATTGGGATTCATTGGAGGACACAACGGGAACATCCTTGTGGAGATGCTGAAGCAAGAGGGCATCACCCCCTATCTCACACCCATTTCACAGGAAACTCGTCGGAACATCATCCTTAGTACCCGTCAACAGAGGACCCAAACCCTGCTGAATGCCCGTGGCCCCTCTGTCACGGCTGCTGAGTGGGCCAGTTTTCTGACTCATCTACGAATGCTGGAACTGCACCAGGCCTTCGTCGTCTTGGGTGGGAGCCTTCCTAGGGGGCTTCCTCACGACGCCTATCGGGAGATCATTGCTCTGGTGCAAAGCCGGGGCGCCAAGGCGATTTTGGATGCTGATGGGCCCTCACTGAAGGCTGGCTTGAAGGCCAAACCTTTTGCAATCAAACCCAATCTGAACGAGCTGAAGAGGGTCAGCGGACGATCCCTTCGTACCAAAGAAGAGATTCTCTCAGTTGCGAAAGACGTGAATCGAGCGGGAGTCAAATTCGTTATGGTGTCGCTTGGGCCCAAGGGCTTGCTCCTTGTCAGCCGATCGCACCGTTTCTGGGCGAGCCCTCCGTCCGTCAAAGTTAGAAGCACTGTGGGGGCAGGCGATTCGACGGTCGCCGGCTTCGTGTTTATGTACGCCTCAGGGAAGCCCGTGGAAGACTGCGTCCGGTGGGCAACGGCTGCGGGCACGGCGGCCACCTTGGCGCCTGGGAATCAACTTTGTCGCTTACGGGATGTTCAACGCCTGATGCCGAGGGTCAAAGTAGTCAAAGCGGTATAGATTGCCCCGTTGCAGGGATCACTGACTGCTGTGGGTCCGCCCGTCCAGGGGTATCTTTTCGGTCCAAAGGTCTTCTGTCGCACCAGAAACGTCCTATTGTCGAAGGAGGATGATCATGCGTGTCGTAGCGGGTGTGGATTGGTCGGAGGAAGCGTTCGCTGCAGCCCAAGCCGCGCCGAGGCTGTACAGTCTACAAGAGCTTATCCTGGTCCATGCGGTGGATGTTCGACCATTCGAGGATCCTTTCTTCGGCCCCACCGTGGCCAAGCAAGTGTATGCAGAGGTTCGGCGATCTATGGAAGATTCAGGTCAACAGCTCTTCGACCGAATTTCTGGGCTTCTCCCAACCGGGATCCCATCGGTCAGGCGGCTTTGCGAACTGGGTGCTCCCGCGAACGTGATCCTGGATGCCATTCGATCTACAGCGGCGGACCTCCTCGTGGTAGGTGCTCAAGGCCTCGGGCGTCTCTCCGAGCTCGTTCTCGGTAGTGTCTCCCACCGAGTCCTCATCCAAGCTCCTTGCTCCACGCTGATTGTGAAGCGGCCCCTCGAATCCGTAAAGCGTGTGCTGGTCGCTGTCGAAGGGCCCGACGATGCCGACATACTCCAACGCTGGCTTCGATCACACCCATTCAAGAAACCAGTGGAACTCTCCGTGATGACAGCAGTGCCCACTCGGCATTTTGGTGATCCGGTTGCTGTGATCTCCCACGAGTCCTTTTATGAAGAAGCTGTCAAACGTGCTGGGCAGTTCCTCGAGAGCGTCACCACTCCACTTGCCGGGTCACATTATTCTGTGAAACACGAGGTGGTGAGGGGATTCCCGACCGAAGTCATTCCGGAGATGGCAGGTGGCTTCGACCTGCTCCTGGTCGGATCACATGGTCGCAAGGGCCTCAGTAGATTTTTCCTCGGGAGTGTTTCGCACTCTCTCGTCCACCGTGTGGCTTGTCCCATCCTAGTGGTCCGTTAACTCTGCGCAGCCGCAACTCTATCAATGTCATTGTGACTGGCAAACAACCTGGGTTGCAGTACTTGGACATGGAGACTGCTCGGGGCTACAAGGAAGAAGGCGCCACCACGACGCCCTTTGATACGGTTGCCCGCAGCCACCTGGACCGCTTCCACTTAGTTAGTGCCGTGATCGACCGAGTGCTGAATCTTGGCCACGTAGCGGCGTCCGTCAAGGGGGCGATGCGTGCCCAGCTCAGCGAGCGCAGAGAGTACATCACCCACTATGGCCAAGATATGCCAGCGATCCGGGACTAGAAATGGCCGGATGAATACTAGATGAACTTTGCGCCGACTCGTCATGCTGCAAAAGAATCCAAAGCCACCGCTTGATGCCGGACAGTTCCAGGCCTTCATCTTCGATCTCGACGGAGTCGTCACCAAAACCGCCCAAGTGCACGCGACCGCCTGGAAGAAGCTATTCGATCGCTATCTCGAGGAACGTACTAAACAAGAGGGAAAAACCTTTCGCCCATTTGATGCGAATTTGGATTACCGGCGATACGTGGATGGGAAACCGCGATACGAGGGTGTGAAAAGCTTTCTAGAATCCAGAGGAGTGACGGTGCCGTACGGTGATCCAGCTGATGAACCGGATGAAGACAGTATTTGTGGGTTGGGGAACAAGAAGAGCCTGTACTTCATCCAAGCCTTGAAAGCACGGGACGTAGAGACATTTCCATCCACACTGGCCTTGATCCGTGAAGCGAGGGCGCAGGGAATCAAAACCGCGATCGTGTCTTCCAGTAAGAACTGCGCCGCTGTGCTGGACGCCGCTGGCCTCACCGGACTGTTCGACGCGAAGGTGGACGGCGTGGATCTCGCTCGTAACCATTTGAAGGGAAAGCCCGAACCCGACATGTTCCTTCAGGCCGCCCGCCTGCTCGGGGTGGCTCCTGAACGAGCGGTCATCTTCGAAGATGCACTCGCTGGCGTGCAGGCCGCTCGGCAAGGCTCCTTTGGATTGGTCG
>JBHICF010000114.1:0-6775 GCA_046759485.1 Nitrospiraceae bacterium | reverse complement strand
GACTGCCGTCCGGTTCGCGCTCAGTCGATGGGCTTGAGCTGTTCGGCAGTAATCAGATCTTGGGGGTAAACAGGGAGGATGGTATCACAGGGGAGGTGAAACTAAAAGGTTCGAACTGAGGCCTGATAGGCGTCGTAGTTGCGCTTCATCTCTGGTAGGCTGTCCCCACTGAACTTCTCCAGCATGGCGTTCGCGATTTCGAACGCGATTACAGCCTCACCGACGACCCCCGCAGCGGGGACCGTACAAATATCCGACCGCTCGACCGTGGCATCAAACGGCTCCTTTGTCTCAATATCGACGCTTTTCTTCGGGTTGTAGAGGGTCGAGATCGGCTTCATGGCCACCCGGACGACGATGGGCTGCCCATTCGTAATACCCCCCTCGAGGCCGCCCGCATTGTTGGTCTTCCTGATGAATCCTGCCCCACCCGGTTCGTAGTAAATCTCGTCATGGACCTCGGAACCGAACCGGCGGGAGGCTTCGAACCCCATCCCGATCTCCACACCCTTCATCGCTTGGATGCTCATGGCTGCCATTGCCAGTCGGGCTCCCAATCGTCGATCCCATTGCACATAGCTGCCCAACCCAATCGGAGGGTTCGTGACCACTACCTCGAAAACGCCACCGAGGGTATCCCCACGATGCTTTGCAGTTCTGATCTGCTCGATCATCTTGGCGCTGCTCGCCTGGTCAGGGCACCGGACTTCGGACGATTCAGCCTGGGTGTAGGCTTCTATCGGATTGCTAGGCTTTGGACACGCGATTCCGCCAATTTCTGTGGTGTAACTCACGACGCGCATTTTAAATTCCGCAAGCAGCGCTTTGGCAACTGCGCCCACCGCAACTCGAATTGCGGTTTCGCGGGCGCTCGCTTTCTCAAGTACATTTCGGATATCACGGTGTCCATACTTGATGGCCCCAACCAAGTCCGCATGACCCGGGCGAGGTCGGGTCACGACCTTCGCTGGGGGCACAGAGCTCGGTTCGATGGCCATGACCTCCTTCCAGTTCTCCCAGTCCTTGTTCGCAATCATCATTCCGATGGGATTCCCGAGAGTCTTGCCGTGCCGCACACCGCACGCAAACTCGACCCGGTCTTGCTCTACGCGCATACGACCGCCCCGCCCGTATCCCTTCTGCCGACGGGTTAGGTCGTGATTGACACTATCAGGGGTGAGAGGCAGACCGGCTGGAACGCCCTCGAGCACGGCCAGGAGGTACTTGCCGTGGGATTCGCCGCCGTTGAGGTACCGCAACATAGGCCGAATCTCAGGCGCTAGCTTTTCACGATGGTGGGCGTCAGGAAGATAAGCAGCTCCTGTTTGGCTACGGTTTCGGTCTTACTCTTAAACAACCATCCGAGCACTGGAATTCGTGACAGGTAGGGCATTCCAGCAACCGTATTGGTTTGCGTATCGACGAAGATCCCGCCGATCACCATGGTGTCTCCATCGCGTACCAGCACCTGGGTCGTCGCTTCTCGCTTATCGATACTGGGACCAGCAGGGTTGCTCCTGGCACCCACCGCATTGCGTGTGGCTTTGACCTTTAGCAAGATCGAACGACCCTCTTCATTGGGATCACGCGAGGTGATCTGTGGAGTCACCTGGAGCGTGAGGTTCGCATCTACAAATGTGGTCTGTGTGCCTTGCAGCGACGTCGTTTGGAACGGTATTGACTCTCCCTGCTCAATCTTGGCTTCTCGCTTATCCAGCGTGGTCACTTTGGGCGCTGCAATTACCTTCGTCAAGCCGAGCAGTTCCCCGGCAGAGATCCTCAGATCCAGCAAATTACCAGCCACGCTGCCGAAAGTAAAGCCCAGCGCGGGAACGGCGCTTAAACCGGACACCGCGGCAGGGAGGTTCACCAAGAATTGTGACGTTTGCCCACCGAAAGGATCGGTTTGGGCGCCTGAGCCCTGTCCACGGAAATTCGCGACATTGCCATTGGAGAGGGTGTTCAAGCTTTGGACTCCCCACTGGACACCTAGTGACCTGGAGTAGGACGTGTCTGCTTGGACGATGCGCGCCTCGATTTGGACCTGGGGCACTTCGATATCCAAGACTTCCACCAGCTCCTTGAAGGCTTTCACGCGAGACACGGTATCCTGTACAACCAAGGCATTGCCGCCTTTGTCGACATCGAGTTGTCCGCGTGGGCCAAGGTGCTTCGTGAGTGTCGACTGGATCTCATCCGCCCCGACATTGCGTACGTAGACAATCTCGGTAATGATTTCCTCGGCTTTATCCCTAGACTCCTTGGCTTGCGCCTCCTGTTCCTGCTGGCGCGCAATATTCGTGAGCTTGTCGATCCAGACGATATTGCCCTCGCGGATCATGCCTAAGCCATTCATCTTCAACAACATGTCCAAGGCCTGATCCCAAGGGACATTCACCATCTTGATCGTCACTTTATTCTTAACGCCTTCACCCACGACGATGTTGAAGCCGCTGACCTCCGCAATCAGCCGGAAGACATTGCTGATATCCGCTCCTTGAAAATCTAGTGAAATTCTTCGACCTGCATAACGCCGTTTCCCTCCGATGACATCGGTTCCACCGAACGCCTTCGGGTCGGGAGCCAGTTGGGCTAGCCCTGGTTTGGGTTCTAGCCGTACGAGCTTCTCCGGGTACGACACTTTTCGAGAGGCTGGGTACGGACGAGGGTTCTTCTTCGAGTACTGTCTGGGCTTGGAACTTCCCTCTCCGATTGCCTTCCGACCTCCGACTTGTGCGCTGAGCTTCCTCCCGTTCGAACGGCTTGCTGACGCGGTGAGTCGGATAGCCAATTGGTTGGTGTGCCGCTGCGCGGAGTACCGGGAGGGCTGGGACAGATCAAACACCAGGCGAAGCTTCCGGGGGTGGTGACCAATCCGGATTCGCTTCAGCAGCGGATGGTCAACCGGCAGCACCTGCCGCCTGAGTGGCGAGGTGACATTTAGCAGGTCTACGACGAGACGGGCTCGATCTAGTGGCGTGATATCGTACTCGAATTCCCCATCCCCAACGATTACAATAGTGGCCTCCCCCGCAGCGCGGTGGACCTCAACCTTTTCCATGGTCCGGGCTGGCAGAACAGGATCAGACAGGTTTCCGGGTGGGACGGACGTGACCGTGCCTGCTGCTTTCGCCGTGGCTGGCTTGTCATTGCGCTGAGCGGTGCCCGGTTCCTTCGCAATCGTGGAGCCCCCTCCTTCCTTCGGGAAGTCGATGAAGAGCCGACTGCCGTCGGTGCGGACGGAGGGTTTCACTGGGTCGGTCAACTTGATGGCGAGTTGAATGCCGGCCCGTGGTTGCGACACCTCGCTCGGGATAATCTCGATGATCGGTGGTTGGTTCACCTTGACCCGCCGCATGCCCTTTCCCAATGACAGCCCCGGCAGGTCAACCGTCACCTGAGGTGGGGCCACGCTGGTCGACATGGAATAGGTCAAGGCGCTTCCGCGGTCAACTTCTACCTGGAGCCGGTCATCCAGATCAGTGACCCCGATCTTTGAGAGCGCAGAAGCCTCCTGCACCGGTTCAGGCCCATCGGCCTGACGATGAACGCAAGAGACGAGCCCCTGCAGCATTAGGATTGAGACAGCAATGTTGATCGTAATACGTCTGGGATTCATTTGGAACCCTCTTCTGCATGCAGGGGCTTCACGAATTCTCGCACCTGCTTTTTCCCATAAATGTCGGTGAACTGCTCTTCGACGACGATGGCCTTATCGGTGACTGCTCTGACGACACCTTTGTTTGGCCCGATACGTGTTCCTCGCGTGACCGTATAGCCCTTCCCATCCGGAGTCTGGACCATGGCTACATACCCGAACCCACCCCACATGATTCCAATCAGGTTCAGTTCGGTTAACGTGGCGCGCTGAAGAGGTGGGAGCTCCTCTTCACTCAAGTCTCCCGAGCCCCGTTCAGAAAGCGCGGCAAAAGGATCCCGCCTCCCCCCAGGACTGTAGAAGTATCCGCCTGGATCGCGCAGACTCAGACCAGAAGGATCGGGACTCACCGCCTTCGGACCAGAGGAAGGAACCTGGACGGCTAGAGCTGACGCCGAATTCGGATTCCCAGGTGCGGCTCCTGTGTTGCCCGCGTCGCTCGGCCGACCAGGCGAACCCTGGGCCATCGACACAGAGTGGGAGAGCCCGACGGCGTAGATTGAGACTCCCAATACTAGCAGCACGGTTCTGATCACCTTCAACAAAGGGGAGTGCAGGCAGCGTATCCTCAACTCTCGTCGTCCTGTATGAAATCGTGACGGTTCTTGCATCTCGATCTACTTCCCTGGCGGGGACACATAGGCAGTCAAGACAAAAGTGGTCTGGATCTGCACATTGCCTCCAACCTTCTTCGGCGACGCCATCTTCAAATTGGTCACGTTCATGATCCGAGGCAGATTTACGATCCGGTCGAAGAACAGGGCTGCTGTGTGGTAACCGCCGGCTACTTCCACATTCACCGGCATCCGCACGAACAGCTTGGAACCATCCATCACACGGCCTTTTGGTTTCCACAATTTGATCTCCAGCCCGAGCTGAGTTCCCAGGTCTGACATCTGCTTGAGGAGCAAGATAGCCTCCTCCTCTTGGGGAAGCATTTCCTTCTTCTTTTCGAGCTCGAGCTCGAGTTGTTTGGTCGCTGCGATCACTTGATCCAAGTGTTTGACCTTGACTACCAGCGTCTGCTCCTCCGCATCCAGCTTCGCAATCGCTCGCTCAAGTGTCTCGATTGTCTCGTTCTTCTCCACCACGATATAGTTGTAAAATCCCCCAACAATCCCGGCAATAAGAATGGCCAGGAACGCGATCTTCTGCGCAGGAGGAATTGCGCGAAGCGGCTCGAGGTCGATTCTCGGAAGTTCCACGTTAGCCTTTCAGTGTTAAGTTAAGCTTAAACCGATAAGAGTTGCCCATTTTAGTCCCAGCACTCCTTGACTCCACTAGTCGGATGTTGGAGAAATAGCCCGTCTCATCCAGTCGGTTTACGAAGACGACGATGTCATCGTTCGTCATCGCTTGCCCTGACAGCTCTACCCTTTGTCCCTTAAGTGATAAATTCACAACCCAGAGCTTGAGCGGCTCAAGGCCGTAGCTCAGGTAATCCAGGACTCGGACTGGCGCGCCTCGAGATTTTTCGAGCTGCTCGATCACACGGGTCTTCTCCTCGAGTTGCTTCTTTTTCCCTTCAAAGTCAGCGACCTGCTTCAGCTTCGCCCTCAAGACGGTGATCTGCTTCGTTTTGACCTGCTTCTCCATCTCCTTCGCCTGGATCTCGTTGTTCAGGATACTTGACCAGACCAGACAGGCCCCCAGCGCTAGGACAACCAAGCCCACGGCGCCTGCCAGTTCGAACCGAATATCCCATTGTCCCTTCGCAGCTTTGCCCCTGGGCCCAGGGATTAGATTAATGCGAATCATCGATCACCTATCGTGCGCAGGGCAAGGCCCACCCCGACCGAGGCCTGGGGTGCGAAGTCGGTCAAGAGTGACTCGTCGAAATCACCCTCGGTGGTGTCTATTCTATGAAATGGGTTCGCCAGTTCGACCGACACGCCCATGCGATCGCTCAACTGCTCAACCAGACCATCTATCCTTGCGCACCCTCCGCAGATAAGAATCTTGTCAATTTCTACGTCGGCGCCCGTTGATTTGAAATAGTCCACCGTACGCGCAATTTCCGACGCGACTTCCGCATTGACCCCCTCGATCACACTGGCGACACTCTCATCATCGAGCCGTTTGCCCTTGTTCCCTTTCTTGACCGATTCTGCCCTCTCGAACGGCATGCCCATCTCTCGCTGGACCGCCTCGGTGTATCGATTGCCACCTACCGAGATGTCGCGAGTGAAGACTGAGGTGCCAGTATTGAGGATATTGATATTCATCACGCTGGCCCCTATATTGACGAGGGCCGTGATTTCATCGGACTTGACGTCATAATTCACTCCGTACATATTCTCCACAGCGAATGCATCCACATCGACGATCACCGGCTTGAGCCCAGCGCCAACCACAAGTTCGGTCAATTCATTAACCTTGTCCTTCTTGGCTGCCACCAGCAGGACCGCCACTTGCGCCTCCCCATCTTCTGTCATTTCGTTTGGATTGAGGACGTGGAAGTCCAGGTTGACCTCATTGATGTCAAATGGGATGTACTGCTCGGCTGCCAACTTGACCTGGCCTTCAAGCTCGGCGTCGGGCATTGGGGGAAGACTGATCTTCTTCACAATCACGGAGTGACCGGAAATCGACAGTGCCACATTTTTCAGCTTCACCCCATTCTCCTGAATGAGATCCTTGATCGTGGCAACCACTCGCCCAGGATTCATCACGGTCCCATCGACGATCGCTTCGGCTTCAAGCGGTTTGTAGCCAAGTTTCTGCAAGATGTAGGTACCCTTGACCTCTTTGATCTGGACCAATTTAATTGCACTCGAGCCGATATCTAGCCCCAGAACCTGAGTGTTGGCCGCAAACAGGGATTCGACATCAGAGTTGAAGAGCTGTTTGATCTTCCCTAAGCCCATGGATCTCCTCTACTAAGCAAAGACCTTTCTCTTTCTAATTATGTGCTTGATCTCACTAATGTTCTTCTGTGTATAAAGCCGCCAATTCCGCCAGTCGCGGATGGGGCCTGAGATCAGCCCTTCACGTTCCCAGCGAAAGAGAGTGGCTCGAGAAACATCGAAAAGTTTGCATACTTCAATGGTTTTGAAACGTCCCTTGGAGTTCGTGTGGTTGGTGCTCATTGGCTGGCCAGATGCGTAAACGCGCGCT
>JBHICF010000113.1:0-6782 GCA_046759485.1 Nitrospiraceae bacterium | reverse complement strand
CTCATGGCTTGCTCGACGGCGTTCGAGTCATTGAAGGGAACATAGGTGAACCCAGGAACCAGCGGCTCATATCCTTTGTGCACCTTCTCCTGGCCTGTGGCGGAGAGCGTGGCCAGGGTTCGCCCATGGAAGGACTGGAGCATCGTAATGATCTCATAACGGCCGGGGCCATATTTCAGGTGGGCGTACCGGCGGGCAAGTTTGATCGCGGCCTCGTTAGCCTCCGCACCGCTGTTGCAAAAGAATACTTTCCTGGCAAACGAATGATGAACCAGAGTCTTGGCAAGCCTGACCTGGGGTTCTGTGTAGTAGAGGTTGGATGCGTGAACCAGCTGCTTGGCCTGCTTCTGGATAGCGGCCACGAGGTCCGGATGCGCGTACCCGAGCGCATTGACAGCGATGCCCGCCACGCAATCCAAATACTCCCGTCCTTCCAGGTCATAGGCGTAGCAGCCCTTACCCCGCACGATGGAGATAGGGAGGCGCGCATACGTGTTCATCACGTACTGCTCTGCTTCTTGTCGAGTTTCCTCAGTGGGCATACCTAGGACCCAATAAGATCGATCAACCTAGCACACCGCCCGCAATGAACGCAACAAATCCTCCTTCTACGAAGGGATGTTATCTCCTTCTCATTACTGAGAAAATCCACTCTCACAGACTTGTGTCACTCACGTGACGATGCTATAACGTCCCGCGATGAAGGCATGCCCGAGTTGTGAGCAACAAAACTCCGATGACGCGAATTTCTGTCTCCGGTGCGGGGCCACGTTGGACTCCGCTGCATCCGAACTGCCCAACGATGAGGAACAACTCTCACGGATGTTCATCGGGCCGACGAAGGCGATCCTTTTCTCTCTGGAAAAGGGTTGGTCGTGGGGCCGCGCGGATGATCACTATATGGAAACATTCCGGCGGTTCTCAACAGGCCCGACGCCCCGATTCGCCCTAAGCTGGCACTGGCCTGTCTTTCTTCTTGACCCATTCCTCTGGTTCCTTTACCGCAAAATGTATCTCTATGCCTTCGTCTATGCGGTCGGGCCAGTCATCTCCATTTATCTCACTGGCGATCTTACTGTCGGGGTGGTGTGGCAGATCATGGCGGCGGTCAGCGCGAATTACATTTACTTCTGGCACGTCAAGGAGCACGTCGGCGAGATCCTGGGGAAGAGAAGCCTGGATGACCGCGGTCGGGCCAGACACCTTCAAGAATCGGGTGGGATTCAGCCATATGTGATGTGGGTGGGCGTGGCCTTGGTCCTTCTTAAAGTGATTCTCGTAACCGCGGCGCTCATCGAGGGTCCACCAGGAGGGGAACTACTCGAACACGATGGCGCCGAGTCGCCCTCCGAACGTAAGTTCTTTTGATGGTGGTGCCGGCGAACTGCTGCAGCCGGCCTGCGGTTCTGCTAGGAACGCGACAGTTGCCACGCGAGCCATGACCGGAACCAGTCAAAGTCGTGTTGATAGGCAGCGCCGGAGCGGTCGGACGCCGAGCCTTTTTGCTCAAAATGTGTGTAGGTACGGGGCCAATTCTTTTGCCACCAGGACTTCAATTCATCTGGGGCGTACGGCAGCCCATTCGGCTGACCGATGCCGGCCGCGGACGCCAAGTCCGCAATGAGCGGCCAATACCGGTCCTTCCCCAACCCCAATGCTTTGAAATGCTCCCGCAATAGGAAGATGACCCACAGCTCGGCGCTGTTCTTTTTGTTATGTTTGAAGGGCTGGGTCTGCCGCAGAGGGATCGGGTCGAAATGCTTGATGACAGAGGTATAGTCGGGGCCTCCGTAGCTGCCGGACACCTCGGCGATACCTTCGAGCATCCGCGCCAGTTCAACTTCGACAACCGCCTTGTTCCGCGACTGTTCTTCAGGCGGTGGTGACTCCATGGGGTTCGGTGCGGTCAGCAAATCGATCAGTGGTTTCAGCTCGCGCAAGCGGCCGACTGCGTTGCGCAGGATTTGTTCGGATTCCAGCCAGTAATCCTGATCGTGTTTCGTCATCCGCTCACGACCAGGCGGCGGGAGTAGGGCCGGGATCCAGTAGCGTAGCAATACGAAGAGGATGTAGTCGACGTCGCCCCTCAATTGAGCGATACGATCCAAGATCCCGTCCCGGCCGAGCGCGTTTTTCAAAAACTCCTGGACCCGCTCCATCACACCGAGGCGCCCCGCCATGCCGATCCACCACTGCTCGAACTCGTGCCAGGAGGGAGGTTGTGGCAGGGCCTTCGACTCAGACATACCGTCGCCCTCGTTAGGGGTGAAGCATCGCGCGTATCACACGAATGATCGAATGGTATCCCCTGTGTAAGGTGATTGCAAGGCGCGCGGACTTTGCCTATGCTGCACCTCAGAACCCAGACAGCGGGGTCGGGATAGTCGCTAAAAGGAGGTCTCCCGGATGAGTCAGCTGGTATTGCTGCGACATGGAGAATCGCAGTGGAATCTGGAGAATCGGTTTACAGGTTGGGTCGATGTGCCACTATCCCCGAAAGGCGAGGAAGAAGCCCGGGCAGCAGGACGAAAATTAGCCGGATTCCGGTTTGACCGTGCATATGTCTCGGTACTGAAGCGAGCGATTGACACCTTGACTATTGTGCTGGAGGTGATCGGTCAAACCTCTCTTCCGATTGAGAAGGACCAGGCGCTCAACGAGCGGATGTATGGTGAGCTGCAGGGACTCAACAAGGCCGAGACGGCCGAGAAATATGGAGAGCAGCAAGTGAAGCTTTGGCGACGGAGTTACGACATTAGTCCTCCAGGCGGGGAAAGCCTGAAAGACACTGCCGAACGCGTCCTTCCTTATTATATGAGTCGCATTCGGCCGGATCTCCTCGAAGGACAGAGCATCCTTGTGGCTGCTCACGGCAACAGCTTGCGTGCCCTGGTGATGCACCTGGATCAGCTTCAACCCAAAGAGGTGCTCGAGCTGAACATTCCGACAGGCGCCCCCCTCCTCTACGAATTCGACAAGGCCGGATCTGTCACCGGTCACCGTTACCTGTGACGAGATGGGCGGTGCGCTGGGCTAACTGTCGTCGAGGTCAATGTCATCTAGCTCCTCTCCCAGCTCATCAACCGGCACGAGATCAACGAAAAGGGCCAGGACCTTTTGGCGATCTTCCCGACGCACAGCCCGTGCTGCCTCCAGGAGCGAAGCCGCCTCAGTAAAAATGGCGATGGGAGCCCCACCTTCCTGCATGATTTTGGTGTACGTAGCCCGACGCTCCCCAAGCTCGGCGAAATAGGCGCGTTGAGCCTGCTCACCCGTCCCGAGCTCAGGTCCCCGCTCGTCGCAGGCGGATCTCTGTAACTCGGCTACGACGAGGGAACTTTCGGAGTCCGACAATACCGTCTGCACTGCACATTGCGCCCAGAACAGGTTCAGCGAGAGTAGCTCACGGGAAATCTGTTTGGCTTGCTCCGGCGTCGACTCCAGGCCGTACTCTTCAAGGATTGCTGGTGTCAGCGTCTGTGGAAACTTGCGGACGAGCAAGTCAGCAACTTGGGCTGGCTTTTTGGGGGTCCCCACGTTGTCGATTCCTCCGCCTCAGAAGATCATGAGGAGCATATCGCAACGGTTCAACAGGGAACAACCCCTGGCCTCATGCATGTTGCACACCCTCTGGCGGCTGAACTTGTTGCTCCTGCAGCGGTGTGATAAAGTCGCGACGTCTTGAATCTTACAGAGAGGAGTATCCCCGCTGATGAAGAGAGTCGGGACCGTTCCCATCCGAGGCATTATGGCAGGAATATTGGGACTTGCACTGAGCGTGGCTGGGGAAGGATCGCTGCACGCTCAAGAACGGACATGGGGATTCGGCTCGGATCTCGGGTTTATCAGCGGGACGGTTGACGATACGATCTTCGCTCTTGGATTCAATCTCGACTACTATCCCACCTCCGCCTTCTCCGTCGGGCCTATGGTGCTGTTTTCTCCCGGCGGTGATCTGACCGAAGTCGCCTTTGCGGGCGTAGGACGATACCACTTCAGATTCAGAGCGTTCAACCTGGTGCCGTTTACAGGAGTCGGATTCGTGCACGCGAGCCTGGACCGCGGTAGCGGCCTGTCCCGCGTTGATGAAAGTGATACCAGTTTTTACATTCCGCTAGGTCTGGCAGCCGAATATCCCCTCAATCCCAACCTTGCGCTCTCAAGCACGCTCATCGTCAATATCCACGACTTAGATTTTGGTCCCGTCGCCGGGAGTGATCAGACCAGCGTCGCCCTACTATTTGGATTTCGATTCGGACCATGAGTATGGTGAGCAAAGGAACCTTCGCTTCAGACTTGTGAACAATCTCCTTCACTCCTCGGATGCCTACCCTCCGTGACGGAGTGAACCATGAAACTCAGGATACGCGACATAGATCATGTCGTGCTACGTGTCACCGACCTGGACCGGGCGATTCGCTTCTATTGTGACGTGCTGGGCTGCGGGAAAGAGCGTCGGATGTCAGATCTGGGACTTGTTCAGCTCCGCGCTGGAGAGAGCTTGATCAATCTGGTGGACGTGTCTTCCCCACTCGGCCAGATCGGTGGAGCTGCCCCAGAAGTGGAAGGCCAAAATATGGACCATTTTTCTGTACGTGTGGACCCCTTCGATGAAGATGCGATCCACGCTCATCTCAAAGCCCACGGGGTCGAAGCAAGCCCAACCGAGTCCCGCTACGGGGCCCAAGGGACTGGCCCGTCCATCTACATCCAGGACCCAGATGGAAACTTTGTGGAGCTCAAAGGGCCGCCATTTCAGACGTCGAGTGAATAGTCCGAGAATCCTTTACCCATATATAGAGAAACGCCATGGGCACAGGACGATCTCTGCATAAGTCTGGAGATCAGTGGCACGAAGCCATCGTCACCGATGTCACCCTCTCAGATACGATGCTGACCCTGGACATTGAAGCAGCGGAGGGTGATAGGGTCTCGGTGACGCTGGGTTCAAAGGACGGCACTACGTATAAGGGCGATTACCGGTACCGTGAAGGGAGCAATTCTAATGGCGAAGCCTTCTTCGAGCGCTACCGAGGTCCGACTGGAGACCTTCTGGTCGGTGAGTGGCACGAGGCAGGTGGGCCGAAAGGAGATTGGATCATCAAAATTGATTAGGTCGCGCGCCCGTTTCAGCTTCACCAGCCATCAAGAGACTGGTACGAACGGACTCTCAGTGATCGGCGAGCCCCTTCACGGGTCGTCGGACTCCAGTGACATTCGGCGACCGGAATGGTGGGCAGTGTTTCCAAATGGAGATGGGAGGGCAAGAGATGGGAGGAACGGACCCGAAGCGCTATTTGGGCATCCACTGACGAACCAACTGCCGTGCTTCAACGAGCTGGCCTGGAGTCATTTTGGCGTGGACGACGTCTCGCAAGTTCTCTCCCAATCCATGGCCTTGCGCGGCAGCCAGACTCAGCCAGACATGGGCTCGAACGTAATCTTGCCGGACACCGACTCCCTGATAGTACATCGTGCCCAGGTTATACTGGGCTGAAATCACGCCCCGCTCCGCCGCACTCAGGTACCAGCGCGCGGCGACTGCATAATCCTTGGAGACGCCAACGCCCTTCGCGTACATGGCTCCCAGGTTGTTCTGTGCCTCGGGGTTGCCATGTTCTGCCGCCAACCGGTACCAGCGCACCATCTCTGTCTCGTCGGCGTGCACACCTCTGGCCTGTTGGTAGAAAACGCCAAGATTGTATTGGGCACCGGGAAAGCCCTGTATGGCGGCCTGGCGAAACCATTGGGCGGCCGTCGTATCATCCTGCGGCACCCCCTGGCCGGCGGAGTACATGATGCCGAGGTTGTACTGGGCGACAACATTCCCCTGCTGAGCCAAAGCCTGAAACACCTCTAAGGCGGTCGAGTAGTCCCCCCGTTCGTACGCTTGAACCCCCGAATCGACATTGGCCCAGGAAACTTGGGTCGCGAGCAGGAGGAAGGCTGTCACGAAGAGGATCATCGTGAGTCTGGTGTTTTTCATTGGATCTCCTCCAGGGAGCCGCCCGGGGAACTGTCCGACGAACTTCCGCCTAAGTCCACCTCATCAGTTGCCGGGCCGACGTGCCGCACACCGCTACAGAAGGAGCAAGAGGGGTGCCTAAGTACATATATGATCCTATGTCATTGATTTGTCGGTCGCCTTCATGCAGATGGGGTAGCAGGGCTGTGCAGTTTTGAACAATGGTCGACAATTGTCGCGCGAGGGGTCTCGTCGTGATCCGATCTTGCTGGTGTTAACGGGTCGAATTATTCCTGGGCGATTCGGATCCAGCGTGTCGGGTGAAGGAGGGTCTAAGGCAGGGACGTTACTGTAGCGAGTTGCCGCTCTGCGGCTTCCAGGTCCGAGCCATACGTTGCGACTCGGCAACCTGTCCAGGGGTCATCTTGGCGTTCAATGCGTCACGAAGACGGCCAGCGGGTTCGTGCCCGCGCGATGCAGATATGTTCAGCCAGAAGTGAGCCAGCACGTAGTCTTGCGGGAGGCCCTTTCCCTGGTAGTACATCACGCCTAGGTTATACTGTGCCGAGGCCTCTCCCTGGTTGGCGGCCAATGTGTACCACCGGGAGGCCTCTTCATAGTCTTGCGCCACGCCCCGGCCTTTGGCAAACATGAACCCCAGCCGGCCTTGAGCCAGCGCGTCCCCTTGGGTGGCTGCCATGCGATACCACGCGAGAGCCTGCTCATAATCCTGCGGGACGCCTTGGCCCTTGTCGTACATCAAACCCAGGTTGAACTGAGCCTCTGGGACACCCTCTTCCGCCGCCACTCGGTAGAG
>JBHICF010000112.1:0-6817 GCA_046759485.1 Nitrospiraceae bacterium | reverse complement strand
TGTGAACTACACACGTCCCCCTCGGCAACAGCCCCTGTCGCTCTAGCTCATTTGCGATGGCCTTTGACTATTCAGCCAGGCCTGTGCCGTGATATTTACCGCTTCGGCGGTAGTGGCGGCACCTCTGGCTGCGCTTTTATCGCAGCATCCGCAACACACAGCCGACATCTTTGATCCGGTCCTTCCACCGCCTCGCGACCACATCGTCCCGCGACCGGTTCGCATCGGTCACACCCAGGGCAGGTGCACGGATTTTTTGCCATACGACTCCCAAGAAGTCTCTCAGCCATGGCAAGGCTAGGCTGTCATTGGGAAGGAGTCAATAGCGGGGGCGGGCTCGCTTCATGATGGTCCCTCGGTGGGCGAGCTGCTGCTGGAACGCCACCCAGAGGCTCAGTGCGAGCGGTCAGTGGTCGGGGGTGTGAAGGCGGTCAATCCTGCTTTAGCCTCGGTGCCATGCTGCTCGGCACACCTTACTCGTTTCCAGCCTCATAGTACGCAGATGCCAGTTCATCTAAGATCACATCGAATTCAGTAAAGAGCCTGTCGCGCGCTTGGTCAGTTGTTCCTGTCTGAGACAAGGTGCGTCTCCAGACGTCACCGACTCCTGCCTGATCGGCCTCGATGACTAGAACTCGTCGCAGCAAGGACATCTCCGTCTGTGCGAGATACCCGTCTACTATCTTTGTGGAAAGGTTCCTTAAGAAGACCGCGACCGCCAGCGTATCTGTACATGTAGACACCAGCGTGAGGAGCGGCATTCGCGCTTTCACCTTCACAAACAGCGCGGCATCTATCGAGACCTCAGAGATGCCAAGATCATTTCCCCGTTGATGAACCTTCACCTCAATGTTCAGGCATCGCAGATTTCGCAGGGCGGGGTCGGCCCATGCTGATGTGGGTATGACAATAAGGAAGAGTAGGCAGCAAACGCGGCAACTCACCTTCACGGCTTTATTTCCACTTCGGCAAAATCCCCTTTCACCCTAGAATGCGGTGAAGGCTAGGCCGTCCGTGGGGAGGAGTCAAGGGTGGGTGTGCGCGGAAACTTCCCTGGATGCAGCTACTTGCTCGGACGCGTCTCGAGGAGCCTGATTTGTTCGTGTAGTCGCTCTTGATCCTTGGGGTGAACGCGGATGAATTCCATTCCGAACAACCTTCCCTCTGCCCCTGGGAGTCCGCTGAACCGAACCACGGCCAGTTCGACCTTCATCGGCAAATCCCACTGCCTGGCCTCACGAGGAAAGCGGAGGGCCAGGTTCAGATACGCCCCTTCTTCAACCTGGTTGGCACTTTGAACCGCGCACCCTAGCTTCGAGATGTTGACTACAGTCCCTTCACCTTGTTGAATATGGTCTCCTGAGAAGGTAACTGGGCAACTGAGCGGAAAGCGCGGATGCCTGCGTTTTTCGGCGCCGGGAGGCACGCGATCTTCCATCTGAACTCCTGTATCAAGCCTGTTGGATGCCGGATAAGGCTACGCATCCCGCGGGGGCGTGTCAAGGGAGAGTGTCTCTCAGCGCGAGCGGCTAGTGATCTTCACTGGGCTGGCATCGCCTCTATACCCTGTTCAGTTTCCGACTTCTTCTCCATCGTCTCGATCACCGCGCCGGTCCGGATGTCCACATAGAGCTGCATGACCTTCCCCTCATCAGTCACGATTTCCACCTCCCACACCACCACTGGCTTCTCATCCAACTCTGCCTCAACGACTTTCCCTGGAACCTTCGCCGAGGCGGCTTGGATGGCCTCCTGAATCGTGACCTTGGCGGCCTCGGCCATCTCGACGGCTGCCTCCGCGGTATCTTCTCCGTCGCGCTCAGCTCCGTTGCCCTGACTCCAAGCAAGCGTGCTCCACAAGAACACGACACTCGCCAACATCCCTGTCGCAATCCACAACGCACGAGATCTCTGAAACCAAGCGGTGATTTCCATGAGAACGCTCCTTTCTCGCCTAGTGGCGAGCGATCACTCATCAGATCAGCAGCACCACGGGTTACCCCACAAAGTACCTCGCTGCTCTGTATACATATCCGACTGAGCAAATTCAATATGGCGGGAGTCTCAGACGTGGGGCGCGAGGCTCGGCCGTCCGTGGGGGCGTGTCAAGCGTGGGTACTGCGGAACGCGAGCGGCCAGTGGTCGGGGGTGTGGGGGTTGTCGCGTGGCATCTGAAGTCAGCTTGGCACGTCGGGCGGTGTCACGGGCGTCTCGGTGTTGAGCCACCGCTGCCAGCCTTTTCATCCGTGAGCGACGATCGCTGCTCGTTCACTTTACGAAAGCTCAGGTTCTTTTTATACATTGATCCAGGGTCCCTTGGTTGTTGAGCTCGTTAAGGCACATCCTCGCATCCTGAAGCACGATTTTGCCGTAAGCGTCCTTGGGATCCAGAGCGATCGCCTGATCGAGATGTTTGCGCACAAGCCACACGTTTTTATCTTGATCTAGGAGCCAAATGGCCTTCGCATATGCCAGATGGACGACGTTGCTGTCCGGTGCATTCTCCAAGGCACATTTGTAGTTGGCGAGCACATCGTCCCTGTTGGCGTCGAAGAGGGTGCTCTTGTGCGCCACAATAGCTGCATGAAAGGTGGCGAGCCCAACGCAGGCGCGTGCATTCGTCGGATCGAGTCTCTTCGCCGTGTGAAACGCGTCGTTCATTCTCTGTAGATCGCCAGCCTCGAACTTGGCTCGAACTCCGTCCCAGAATTGCCCGAAAAGATTCTTATTCTCGACAATGCGCCCGAGCGTGTGTGCGTACTGGAGATGGGCCTCGCTGTTGCAGGGGTTCAAGGCGATCGCACGTTCGGCCAAGTCTTTGCCTCTCTGGAATTGGGTCTGCTTGTCGTCCCGCTCGTGGTACTGGCCATAGAGGGCGAGTGCTTCCGCCGCCAGCGCCAGGCTCTCCGACGTTTTGGTTGCCTCGCCCATGTTTGCGGCTTCGCGGAACTTGCCATCTGCGAACCGCTTCTGAGCATCTTTGTAGCGTTTCTGACTCCCTTCCGAGCATCGCTCTTGAGCGTCTGCCAGGCAGGGCACCTGACCTTCATCCACGCATGCCGCTACCATGCACCTCGCTCGAGCGTGTTCCAGGCATGCCGCCGAGGCGGGGAACGTCGGCATCAGCGTCAACGCGGAGAATGCTAACAGGGCACTCATGATTGGTCTCGGTATCAAGTATCTCAGTGTCCTCTCGCTTCCCGACGGCGTCGCACGATGACGGGGTAATGTCTCTACTGACTCTGCTCCGTACCGAGTGTACTGACAAACCGACGGATGCGCTCTGCGGCCTCGTCCGCCAGTTGGAGGAACTCCACGCCGAACTCGTTTCCTTCGGTCCACTGGACCACGGCGCGCTCGACATTCACGGGCGAGTAGTGATCGTTCTCTGGCAGGATCAAATGGAGTTGCAGTTCAGTCCCTCGGCAGACCCCCGTTGGGCTTTTGAGGCGGGAAACGCGAACGCGGCACCCGCGGTCGGAGAGATCCGATCCGACCGCCTCACCGGCTACCAATTCTGCAGACGAGAACGAACTGTGGAATACCACTCGATAGCGGGGGGCACCGCGTAACTCCATGTTGGACCCCCTTCTTGTGGGCGGCGGACACTTTGTGAGGGACAAACGGCTGTACCACGAAGGCTAGGCCGTCCGTGGGGGTGTGTCAAGGGTGAGGCCGGGACACTTAGGTGACTAAACTTTTCGCTTCTCTCGATACTTTCTCAGCAGGTCACGGATCGCCTCTTCCACCAGATCGTTGACCCGGCGTCGCTGACGGACAGCGAGGACCTTCGCCTCCACCACGAGGGCCGCGTCCACTCGTACGCCAAGCTGCTGCTTCGGAGGGATCTTAGCCTTGGGTCGCACGGCGCCCAGAGTAGCGACCACGCCTATTGCTGTCAAGTGACCACTATTGACATCAGTCATGGTCCTGTACTATCATGGGACCAAGTTATCAAACATGAGGGGACGGTCTCTCGATGCCAATGGAACGAGTCATTGTGCAGCTCCCGCCAGCCCTCAAGCGCAAACTCGATGCCTTGCGGGCACAAGGCACCACCGCCAGCGGCTTTATTCGCTGGTTGCTGGAGCAGCACTTCGATCAAGCCCGATCGGGAGGAAAGGCAGGTACGCGATGAGAGGCAGTTTACGAAAACGCTACAAGAACACCTGGAGCATCATTCTCGACCTCGGCTACCAGCTGGACCAGCAGAACGGGAAGCTCAGGCGACGCCAGAAGTGGATCACCGTGAGGGGCACGAGGCGGGAGGCTGAGAGGAAGTTAAGTGAGCTGCTGCATGACACCAACCATAATCAGTTCGTCGAGGCGACCAAGCTGACGTTCGGGGAGTGGTTGGACGCCTGGCTGGACAAAGCGGTCAAGCCGCCCGCCAAGCGGCTACGTACGTACGAGACCTACCTGTCGGTGATTCAGCGACATCTCAAGCCGCAGCTCGGGGCACGACGGCTGCAGCAGTTACGAGCCATTGATCTCGAACGCTACTATCGCGAGGTCAAGCTCAACCCGGCGACCGTCCAGATGCACCACATGATCATCAGCGGGGCGTTGAAATCGGCGGAGCGCAACAAGCTCGTCCAGCAGAATGTCGCGAAGCTGGTCGAAGGCAAACCACGTGCGTCCGAGCACCATGAGGACGTTGAGGAGCACTGCTGGGAGGCACACGAGGCGAAGGCGTTCCTCGAAGCGGCCAAAGCCTCAGGGGCCCAATGCGCGGCGTTCTACGCCACGGCCCTCGACACGGGCGCGCGGAAGGCCGAACTCTGTGGTCTCAAGTGGTCGGACATCGATCTCGACGCTAGAGACGTATCCATCACGATCAAGCGGCAGCTCGTGAAGCCTGGCTCGGCCCCACTGTTCGGTCCCACGAAGAACGGCAAGGTGCGGACGATCACGCCTCGGATCTGAAACCGTCGCGTTGCTACGGAGGCACCGGAGCCATCAGGCGGAGATCAAACTCGCCAACCGCGCCGCCTACCACGACCACGCGCTCATCTTCGCAAAGGAATGGGGCGAGGTGAGGCACCAGAAGCATCACCTGGGCGATCCGCTCCAGATGAACAATCTCGGCCAGCGTGAGTTCGCCAAGCTGGTAAAAGCCGCGAAAGTCCGGCCCATCAAATTTCACGGCATGCGTCACACGTGCGGAACCTTGCTTCTACAGGCCGGCGTCCCGATTAAAGTGGTGCAGGAGCGCCTCGGCCATAAGAAGATCGAGATCACGCTCGGGATCTACGCACACGCGCTGCCCTCGATGCAGCAGGACGCGGCTGTGAAGCTGGGAGCTATCCTGCACGGGTGACAGCTAACAAATAGCTAACGAACTCCCAAGAATTAGCTGGTACGAGGCGGTGTGGTTGACATTGACCCTCCACGTAACCTGGCAGAAAATTGAACATGACGGTACTTGACGCTATAGTGCGGCACTGGCCTAGCCCAATCCCGGCTTCGGCACCACTTCTTTCCTCCTAATGCATCAATCCCCTCGGCTACGTTTCACGCTCAACTGTTGATCGCAGTCTACCCTCCGTCTCGGCCCTGAATTCAGCCAACTGTCAAGCAATAGTCAGGTGAGCATGCCGTCTGGCCACAAAGAAAGGGCCTCACACCCGAAGGCATGAGGAGGTTGCGCGCCTGCCCGTTCTTGGTGGACATGAGGTGATGGATGGCCATAGTGCCAGATGTCCGCGCGTGATCTCGTTGCTGTCGAGATTCGCATCTATACTTCTCCTGATCCAATCCGATGAGCATGATGCTACCGACAGGGCGTGTCTGTTCACTAATAGACAACGAATTCTCTTGACCCAGACTATGTCAGGTGGGCCGGCCAGCAGTGATCAGTTCCGTAATCTGCCAAAAAATTGAACAAGACGGCACTTGATGATATAGTGCAGCACTGGCCTGCTCCATCGGCTTCGGCATCATCTCCTTTCCAACACCTTACACGCACCTTTAAGCCCTTTAGGGCTGGCTAATACAAGGCACGAGAATAGGGAAGTATGACAAGACACTTGTGGTCGCAGGACGACGGTGAAGCCCGTCCAGGCCAGGACGTTCCGAAAAGTTTGCGACCCTTATAGGTGAAGGGCAAACAGGAGGTCATAGGGTCATGATGAAACCTTCCATGGTACTGATGGTGTTGACTGCTGCTCTGTACGGCTGTGCTAGTGGCGGCCTATTTGGAACAGCCCATACTGAACTAGAGGGCGTCTGGGAGGCCAGTGATCGAGGATGCAGCGCAGTGTATACGCCAGAGGAGGTATCCAAAGGCATTGACAGGCTCAACAGAAAAGTCGCGCGCAAACTTCAACTGGTGTTTTCAGGAAATGATTTTCGCGAGAACTGGGTTGATTGCTCGGATGGATCAATAAACAACCGGTTTAGAGGAACCTTCATGATTGGCAGTAAAGTCACGAATAAACAAGGCATTGAAATCACCGAAATGGATACGACCGGAAAGCAAGACGGCAGACAAGTGAGTTATTATTTTAGTTACTACCTTAAAGACAATGTGTTCATCCTGGCGACGTTTGCGTCTAACAGCAGTAACGACGGAACCAGCCCTGAGAAAAGGACAAGAAGGATCAACCGCAAGACGGTCGCCCTCAAGCTTTATAGAAAATAGCACGCCCTGTTCAGCACTGTGAGCTTCGCGACTAGGCCTTCTGTCGACCCATAACCCGCTTCATGCCCCCGACCGATGGACGCCCGCCAGATGCCCCCGGATGGTGATCCACCGAGGTAATTCCGTCCTGAACCGGTCCCGACTCTCGACGATCTGAGTAGCCAGCGCCAGCCA
>JBHICF010000111.1:0-6836 GCA_046759485.1 Nitrospiraceae bacterium | reverse complement strand
TTATCTAACACGCGGGTTCCAGGTGGGTGTTGAACATTCTTGTTGCGTTCTTCAAATTCTACGGCCGCCTCATACAGGACTTGAAAATAGACAAGGGCTTCTGACCACTGCTCCAACTCCACCAGACATTGGCCTGTACGAAAAATCGCATCCGTCTGTTCTTCGTCACTCGCATCACTAGTGGACATCTGTCGAAAGAAGGGAAGCGCTTCCTCGCACCGGCCAAGCTCCATCAAGATCAGCCCTAATTGATGGGCAGCTGTTGGATCCCGGGGGTTAAGGGCCAGAAGTCTTCGATACCTCGGCTCGGCCTCCGCATAACGGCCTGCAGCGAAAAGTCGCCATGCATCTCCGCGAATGAGGGCCCATTCCTTAAGCTGTTCCGGAGTCGCGTCTGGTGTATACACGCGGGTAAAGCGTCGGCCTCGGTCCCGGCCGGATCCAGTGATGACGCTGAGCAGATTTTTGGCCGGGAGCTCCAGCGGAGAGCCAGGCGGCACCCGCTGTAAAACGTATTGAACTTCCTCATACGCGGCTGGGTAATCCAAGACATCAAAATACGCCCGGGCCAGTCCTAATCGCCAACTGAGCAAATCCGGAACGAGTTGCACGGCCTTCTTGTACGACTCTACCGATTCCTCAAGGCGATCGAGTTTTCTGAGTTCTTGCGCCAACCGCAAATGAATTAAGGGATTCTGGACATCAACCTGTGCGATGCGTTGCAACTCCGCGATTGATTCCAGCTCCTGCCCCGAGCGCATTAACACACTCCACTTTGCCCATCGGACATCCAACGCGGTAGGCTTCCTGGCGAGTACGGACTCATAGGCCTCAACTGCTTCGTGGGGGCGACGGGATGTAGCGAGTACATCACCGCGTAATTTGTGTAGCGTGAGCGCGTCGGGATTGTCTTGAATTCCTTGGTCAAGGATATCCATCGCACTGTTTATCGCACCATTCTCCCACGCACCTTTAGCATCTTCAGCTACCCTCTCCTCCGAAAGGAACTGTGACTCCCTCGCGAACGCGAAGGGCTCGAGTGTCAACATCACAAGAAGTGGCACACCAAGGACCATTGGGATGCGTTGATATCTCTTCATGAACACCTTGACACTCCTTGGTGTGCCGTAATTTTTTCCAAAATAATTCGGAGAGAACCCTCTCGCCTGCTCAGAGGCTATTCAGGCCTCGTGAAGATGTGTCCCAGTGATTATTGAGGATAGCTCACCCGGCCATCCGGAATTTTTTGATCGCGATGCCACAAGTGGAAAATGATGCCGTCGGTTTTGGACGCAGCTTCCGCAATCTTTTTCGCCTCGTCTTCAGGAACATCCAGCACTTGCACCCGGCCGGTGGCAATCTCCACTTTGTGATCGTGGAAGAACCGGTGCCACTTGATGAGCGGGACTTCCTTGCGCGCTAATTCCTTGGCGATGAAATACTCAATGGCGACCAACTTGGCTTTCGGATCGGTCGACTCAAAGAGGAGACACTGCAATACTTCCGCGGATATCGGCTTACAATAATGATGGAATGGGCCTCCGACTTGGCCATCGGCCATCATATGCGGGGCTTGCACGTGAATATCATAGCCGTCCGTGGGGTCATCGGGTTCATCACTCATGGCTGGGGTGGTCATACAGCCTACGGCGACGAACGTCATGACTCCCAGTAATCCAAGTAACCGACCAGATGAATGCATTGGGGCCTCCTATTGGTAACAGGGTATGTTGGTATATCTAATGGTCTTCCGGATGGGGACTGGCCCATTCACCTTCTCCAGCGGGTAAGATGCACAGGATGAAAAAAAGATTCAAGGAATTATACTGCTAATGCGACCCCTGTATGTCTCTCGTCAAATCACCAGTTTCTCGCACACTTAGAAAACCGCGACGAGCAAGACAAGAAATGTGCTTAGCGGGAGCCGTTGCCGTGATACGTCACAAAATCTGGCCTGGCTATCGTTGCCGTGTATCTCAAGAACTCTATTTGGAGCATCAACAGCTGACACTCTGAGACATCCTTACGATAACTGTATGGCTCTGCAGGATCAACGCCTCCGCCAGCCTTGACACATCCCACGGACGGCCTAGACTGGTCGGCGGTCTGGATGTTCTGCTCTACAGTCAGGCAAGCTTACCCAAGATCTGCAATTGGAGGAGGCTCACATGATCATTCCCTGGTCGCTCGGACTGTTTGTGCTGGCGGGGCTCTGCGAGATCGGCGGCGGCTACCTTGTCTGGCTCTGGTTGCGTGAGGGAAGGCCGATCGGCTACGCGTTGGTCGGAGCCGTGATTCTGATCCTGTACGGCGTCATTCCCACATTTCAGCCAGCCCACTTCGGACGCGTGTACGCGGCCTACGGCGGGATGTTCATTGTGCTGGCCCTCTTGTGGGGTTGGGGGATGGCTGGTACGCGCCCCGACCGGCCTGACCTAATTGGAGCACTCATCTGCTTTGTCGGGATGTCAGTGATCATGTACTGGCCTCGCGGTTGAGCCGTGCACTCAGAGGGCCCACCAGTACTGAGACGTGGTCAGATGTCACCCGGCAACCCCTACATCCCTTACTGCTAGACCCTATAAACCGCTCGGCCCCCGTTGGCATGCACCCCGAAACGGCATAGTGAAAAACCCTACCAGGCCCACCTGCTCTGACAGCGGATACTCGTGAAGGCCAATCTGAATCTCCGCCTGGGGAACCTGCATGAAATAAGTCCCGAACAGGCGATCCCAGAGGGACAAGATGGTCCCGAAGTTGGAATTGTGTTCCCTCGGGCCTCGTGAATGATGGATCCAGTGCATGTGTGGAGTCACGATCAAGAGGCGGATCCCATTGTCGACGCGCTCCGGCAGACCAAGATTGCTGTGCTGAAACTGCGCTCCCGCCAGCAGGGTCATCTCGAAGAGGACCAGCCCCAAGGGAGAGATGCCTAAGGCGGCAATACCAACGGCTTTGACCCCAGTCGAGATCAGCACCTCGCCCAGATGAAACCGGACCGCGGTGGTGACGTCCAGAGCTAAATCGCTATGATGCGCCCGATGAAAGCGCCAGAGAACGGGTACCTTGTGGTTCGCCCAATGAACGCCATAGAAGACCAAATCGAACAGCACGACTGATGCCACGATATTCCAAAGAGGCTCCACTCCCAATTGGTGGAGCAGTCCCCAGCCTTCCTCCGTCACGACCTGGCTCCAGACCAGTAACGGGCCTCCCAACAAGAGATGCACAACGACCGCGTTGGTTCCCGCAATGGTGAGGTTGGTGCTCACGTGACGAAGCTTTGACGAGATCTGGGCACGAAAGGGAATCCACCATTCCCATGCCAAAAGGAGGAGAAGAAGACCAAAAGCGAGGAGAGGCCTGAGGCTGGAAGTCTCTGAGAGGAAGATCAAGTTGCTAGACCACGAATCCGAGGGAGCACAGACGCAACACTGAATCTCCAGCGTGCGTCTGCCCGCCCGAGCCGTGCTAAGGGTAACTCAAAACAACGGATGAGGAGCCGTCCCAAACTGGCGGATCGCCGATTCACCGCCGAGGTTTCCTACGATGCGCCACCCGTCCTTCTCTCTGATCAGATGGTGCACCTCTTGGTGCCAACTATCGATCGGGATGCGTTGCTTTGTCTCTTCGGACGTGGCCCAGAGGGAACCGGTGCAGGTGATGTCTGCGGTGGCTTGCTCAGAAGATTTCACAATCTTGATGGCAGAAAAGGTGTGAATATTGGCGATGAAGTCATAATGTGTAAATAACTCTGACCAGATCTTACGAATGTCTGCTTTCTTTAGGCCGTGATACTGATAGTCCTGTGCATATAGCGACATCAGCGCGTCGAGATCTCGGGAACGGATGGCTTCCTGAGCACGATCGAATGTACTGGTGAGTTCATGGATGCTTTGTTGATCGCCCTCGATCTGAGCATCAGGCAGGATTTGTGTCATCGCCAGCGTGACGGGCAAGGATTCTGCGAAGCCAAGCGCCATCAGGACCAGACTGGTGCGAGCCATGAATCTCAGGATGGTGTCCATATTGCCCTCCTTCCGGCTCACCTGTTCACTGGCTGCCTCACGCACCGGAAATCACTACACGAGACGAGAATAGGGGTCAGTACAGGATAGGACGAGAATTGAGCTACCCCGGGTTTCGTGGACACCTAGAAAGGGGACAGGTTATCTGCCTCGAACTGCACGGGACTCACGTAGTTCAGGTTCTGATGAATGCGCTGCCGGTTGTAGAAGATCTCGATGTATTCAAACACCTCCACCCGCGCTTCGTCCCGCGAGCGATAGTCTTGGTCATGGACGAGTTCATTCTTCAGCGAACTGAAGAAGCTTTCCACCACCGCATTGTCGTAACAATTGCCGCGGCGGCTCATGCTGGCCAGCAGGCCATGCGTCTCGACCAGCGCGCGGTACGACAGACTCGTGTACTGCGCGCCCTGATCCGTGTGGTGCAGCAGCCCGCGCGGCGGCCGGCGCTGACTCACCGCCATCCGGAGGGCCGCCGCAACCACGTGTTGGTCAGGCTTGCTACTCATCGCCCAGCCAATGACGCGGCGTGAGCACAGATCCAAGATGACCGCGACATACAGCCAGCCCGCCCGCGTCGGCACGCCCGTCAAATCGCCGACCCATACCTCATCGAGCCGCGTCGGGCGCCAGCCGGGGATCAACCGATTCGGCGCCGGAGGGGCCAGTTGATGATGCTCGGTCATCACGCGGAAGCGGCGCGTCCGCTGCGCTTCAATGCCGTCCAGCCTCCGGAGCCGGGCCACGCGATGCCGGCCACATATGACACCTGCCGCCCGGAGCGTACGCCAGGTCTTCACCGCCCCATAGCGGTGGCGGCTGTGTGCGTGGACGGCCCAGATACGTGCCAGCAACTGCCGGTCGGTCTGGCTCCGGACACTCTCCGGCCGTCGCTGCCATGCGTAGTAGCCACTGCGGCTGACGCCCACCGCACGACAGAGGTGGGTGAGCCGGTGCTCCAGGTGGTGGTCCCGAATGAACTGGTACCTCACTCGGACTCCCTGGCAAAGTACGCCGCGGCTTTTTTTAAAATGTCGCGCTCCTCTTTGAGCCGCGTGACCTCACGCCGCAGCCGGGTCAGCTCGGCATCCGCCCCGGCCTTGCGGCCAGAGCCGGGGAACGCCTCCTCGCCATGGTGCTGGAGCTGCGCCATCCACTTGTACAGCCGATTGCGCGGGATCCCCAACTCGCGGGCGACTGCCGCGGCTGGTCGACCCGAGTGCTGCATGAGCCGGACGGCTTCAAGTTTGAATTCTTTGGTGAACCGTTGGCGCTTGCCCATGGGCCACCTCCATCAGGGTTATAGACCCCTGTTGAGGTGTCTGTAAAACCCGGGCTAGCTCACTCTGACCCCTATTACTCTGACCTGCGATTCTCGGTTTATCGGAACCATAAGTGTGAAATGGGACTCTGACCCTATTCTTGACTAAGACCTGGTAAGAAGAGGAGTGCTTTCGCCGACGTCACGCCGAACGCTCAGTTCCTGACGCCGCTCCACACCTTATTATCGTCAATGGGCTTCTCCGGATTGAGTGTCCGGGCCTTCTCAAGCAGCACCTCCGTGGTCTCAGGATAGGCCGGGTCCGAGATGCAGCAGTTTTCGACCGGACAGACCGCGGAGCACTGGGGCTCGTCAAAATGGCCTACGCATTCAGTGCAGCGGTCGTGGGTGATGACGTAGATGCCGTCTCCCTCGCCTTGGCCATCACCAACGTGGTTGCCCTTGGTTTCCGCGTCGCTCCGTGTTTCAAAAATGGCCTCGTTCGGGCATTCCGGCAAACAAGCTCCGCAGTTGATGCATTCAGCAGTGATTAACAGTGACATATGTCAGTCCTCCCCCTCATGCCATTCTTAGGAACGTCGGCAGAAGCGTTATTTCTTCCGTACCGCAACCCCGTGCGTATCGGCGGTTTCCTTCCCGTTCTTCATGTTGCTGATCCGTGCAACGCCCACGAACTCTCCACTCTTTCCACCACCCGTCACCTTCACGACACCGACACCGGGCGTTGAGCCCTTCGCGTTTTGGACTTTCTTATTATTTCCCGTTAACGGATGGACTCCTCGCAGGCCGACGAACACGTAGGCATCGTCCGGAGAGGCGTCGATGAGGTCGGGAGCGGGATCCGGGCTCTTGCGTCCGGCTAGATTAATAGTGTTGACGCTCAGGTCAGTCAGCGTATCTATCACCTCAATGTTGTTCCCCGCGCGATCGGCGCTCCAGATATACCGCCCCACGGCCACCATGCCGTGGGAATCAGCGAACTTCGTGTCGCGCGAACTGACGACTTTCGCTGAGATCGAATTCGGCAGATTGGAGATGTTCAGAGCGTACACATCATAGGCGAGCGGGGCCACCGGCCACCCGCCACCGGAGTTAACGTACATCGTGTCTCCGACTTGGATGCCACCGCAACCGCCAGGGTGGATCTCGACATTGTTCAGAGACGCGACCACCTTCATGGGAGTTGCAGTCACGTCGACGACAAAGAGCCCGCCCCCACGTAGTGTGATAAACCCGTACGTGCTCGATGCGTCCGTGATCGGACAAATCGGCGCGGTATCCGGACGTTCCCCGGATTCAAGTGCCTTCAGATCTATCACGTCCTTTTCAGGGTCGAAGCTGAACGTATGGGCCGCATAATCCGTCCAGATCCTGATGAATTTCTTCTCCTTGATATTGGCGGCGATGGCCATCTTCTGGTCAGGGGTAGGCCAGGCTGCGTGGACGTTCTTCCCCACGGAGACACACGCTTCAGGCTTCTTGGTAGCCGCATCCATGAACAGCACCTGGCCGGTCAAGAACGAGAG
>JBHICF010000110.1:0-6850 GCA_046759485.1 Nitrospiraceae bacterium | reverse complement strand
ATCGGAATGTTACTTCTCCTTGGACTCGCTGGGTGGATGCTCGATTTAGGTGCGGTCTTCTATGCCACACTCGCCGCAGTGAGTGGGTTCCTAAGCCAACAGGTGCTCAAGCTCCGTGGGTCAGTGACCGGACCCTTAGCGTTTGCCATGTTCAAGCAACACGTCTGGGTCGGATGGGCCATCCTGGCAGGAATTTGGGGCGGGTATCTCTAGAGTGTCATTCCTACACCGGGCAGATTCATAGGAGTAACCGCGGGGGACGCTCAGAGGATCGCAAGGAACGCACAAGGGACAGGCGGCTGTTCTCCAGACCGACCTGCGTGCAACCGGTCACCCCGCGACTTCGATGACAGGCTTCTCCGGTTTGGGTGCGCGGAGTGTCTTCAAGTACAGGGTCAGGGCCTTCGCGTCGGCGTCATTGATCCCTAAATTCGGCATCGGAGTCTTCGGCTTGATCGATTGCGGGTACTTGATCCAGCGATAGGCCCACGTGGAGTTCAGCCTGAATCCAGCTCGGTCGAGAGGCGGGCCCACTTTGCCACCCGTGCCCTCCAACGCGTGACACGCGTTACAGCCATACTTGTTCATATAGAGACGTTTGCCGAGGGCAGCCAGCTGAGATGCTTCCCGCCTTGAGGTGTTCAGATTTGGTCGTGGAATAGAGGCATACTTCGGCCTGGAGGAGAACCTGGCCAATGCTACCTTCGCCTGGTCCAGCTCGATGGCGGCGGCATCGGCAGCTTCCTCTACTTCAAGGTACGACTCCTCATCCACTTCTTCGCCTGACTGTTCGGCGACCTCTTCTGCCTTTGCTTCTGCAGCTTCAAGGGACTGCTCAGCCTCTACCAGTGTCTGCTGCGCTTCTGCAACTCGATCCGCAAGTTCTTTTTTTCTCCCCTCGACGTCGTGAGTCAAACTCATCCCGTGCAAGGTCCGTACGTACGCGACGACCGCCCAGATTTCCTCTTCGGAAAGCGTATACTTGAAGGTCGGCATCGTCGGCACCGCAAACTCCTCATCCCCAATCGGATCACCGACCTCTGGCGTCGTGTCTTTCATATCACGGTAGATTGTTTCAAAAATTTCCTCGTCCTTAAACGTCGACATCTCGCTCTTCGACGAGAGGTCCTTGGGACGAGGGTCAGGCATCGTAATCCAGTTGTACCCCTCGTTCTGCCGACCACTTGCACCATGACAGTGCATGCAATAATGCTCATAGAGGCCCTGGCCCCGTGCCTCGAGGTCGGTTTGGAAGAGCGCACAGCCCGCCCATCCCACCACAACGCAGATGCCTAAGACCGCCGTGGCCACCACCAGTGTCCGTACACTCCCGATCGTCTTAGCGTGCCCGACCGTCCTCATGTCGAGCCCCCTTTCCTCAGCTTCCGAATGAGCGCAAACTGGAATGCGACCGCAAGCCCAACAGCCAACCCTGCATAGAGATACACTGAATTGTCCGACGGCGGCTCGGCTCTGAAATACCACCAGGATGAAACCGCTTTTTGAGATCCTTTCTCCTTCAGGTCCCCACTTGGCAGTCTCTCCCCATCCCACATCGCAAAGGCAATGTTGACGAACTCACCGGGTGTGATCTGAGCATCCGACTCCACGTTGTCTGTTGACAGCGCACGGGAGAAGACTACCGTCCACGTCCCATCTGCGTACACCCCCTGCCCCCTGACATCCTGGTGGTCCTGGGCCTTGAGGGTGCCGAACCCCTTGGCGCTCATGTCGAGCACCTTGCCTGCTTTATTCTTCCAGTACCAAATATTGACCGGGCCGCCCGCCACCCGGGCCATCTCCTGTCCATGTGCAAAGTGGGCCTTCTTATCTCCCACCATGAACTCGATGGCCGCCGCATCGCCCGGGTCCTCGGTCGGATCGTCATACTCCAGCCGAATCGCAATCTGCTCGCCGTTATGTAGACCACGGACCTTGACGGACTGAACCGTTACCTCTTGGATTCGGTCTGGCCAATGAACCTGGGGCGACAAGGGAAACTCAGAGGCCGGCGCGGTGTTCCATAAGGCAGCGGTGGGATCCTCTCCCGGCACCTCTCCTTCAATCAACATGGCCCGGACCGCCACACTTTCCTGCGCGGAACTGTTGCTGGGTTCAAGCCAGCCGCTGGCCAACGCCACTGCGCCGATCACCAACGCACACAACAGCTTCTGCCGACTCGCACGTGTCATCATGCCCCCTTCTCTCACCACATCCATGCGCTCATCCCCATGCCGGCATTGAGAGCTACTCCTCTTCTTCCCAAGTCCTGGGCTCATGACCAGCTCCATCATATTCACCCATGATGATCTTCCAGATCTGCTCGTCCGTCAGCTCGAACTCCCACCGAGGCATGGCTGACTTCCAGGGCATCCCTTCAACCGGCAATCCGACCCCACCTTTCTTGATACGCCAGAACACATAGGATTCTTGAAGTTGGGCGATGGTGCCGGGGTCCACAAAATTTGCTGGGGGCGGATTGAATCCCTTCGCCGCTGGCCCCTTGCCGTCGAAATTTCCCCCGTGACAGGGGGAGCACATGGCTGCATAAAATCCTTTACCTGCCTGGATGTTTTCCGGAGTTGGCGAGAGCGGATTGGCAAGCCCCACGAACTCCCCGGGCGGGGCCGGATGGATCGTGCGACCTTCCGGCGGGGGCTGGTCGCTGGGCGCGAGACGCCCGTAAGTCATCCAGCCAACGAGGAACGGGAACAGGACCAAGATCAGGACTCTCGCGGTCTTGGTAACGCCAGCCTGACCTTTTCCGCTAAGGAACCGGCTGATCGGCCCCATGAATTCCTCCGTGGAGGCTCCGCTCAGCGTGACGAAAATCATGATGCCGCCCAGGGCGATCGCCAGGTACAGGAAAGTCAGGCTGAAAGGGAGGGGAGCCGTGAACAGGGGCAGGACAAATTCCAGGGCGAACCATAAGACAACCAGGCCAATCGCCGATTTGAGAATAGGGTTTTTCATGGCATCCACCCCCGCTCCTCTCCGTGAGCCACCAAGGACATTAGAACTCCCGCGCGCTTGAATCGCTCGCGGCAGCGATCTGGACACCCTCCTCCTCGGGGGCCAGTACCTCCTCAACCGTAATGCTGACCGGCTCGCCGCTCATTTGCTGGAGGAACGCGATCACCGTCAAGATTTCTTTCTTCGTCAACGCAATCGGATTCTTATGGATAACAGGCATCCGAGCCGGATACTGCTTGGGCAGCCCTTCATGCCGGTAGTCCAAGTAGATGAACGCCTGCGGATCCGTCAGGCTTTCAAAGAGAAATTCCCGCGTCAGCTTAGCCCCAACTCCTTTCAGGTCAGGGCAGCGGGCAGCTTCGCTGGGTCCGATCGAGTGGCACAGCGCGCATTGCCCTTTGCTGAAGAATATCTTCTGTCCGATCGCAGCAAGATCACCGGGGGTCTTGATGGCGGCGAGGTCAAACTTCTCCACCGCAGGCGGCAAAGATGCCATTTGTGGGATACTTACCCCGATATAGCTGAACAGGCCAAGCACCATCATCACAAACCCGATCACGCGCACAAAGCGAGCCTGAATAGCGAACAGGATGATCACTCCCAGGCCGACGACGATGATGCTGGCCAATTCGAGAAAGGCAACCTCGCTCATGCTAGTTCTCCGTTCTGATTTGTGATGTTCTGACTTGGTGATCGTTGATTGACAGATTTGGGAAATTCGATCCGATCAATCCCCAAATCACTACCTCACCACATCACTAAATCCCACAATAACTCACGACTATCTCGCGTTCCGTTCCTCCAAGAGTGGCGATCCTCCGGCCATGGCGGGCACGGCCTCTCCCGGCACGTAGCCTTTGCCCGGTGGCTCGCCGGCCTTGCCTTTCGCCCCCATGCTGGCTACCCAAAAGATAAAGGCGAGCAACAAGCAGAACAAGAAGGTGTTCAGAGACATAAACGCTGCCGCATAGCCCAACGCCGGGGAATAGGCATACTCCGAGGTATCGCGCAGAACCCCGTAGACGTGCCAGTGCACCCGCGAGCTGGAGCGAGCGTACCCCATCAGCGTCATCAGCAAAATGACCATGACCGCGTTGAGGACCAGCGTATACCCGGCCCTCACCGGCATCTGCCCCCACACCATTTCGGTTGTGGTGCGCGCACTCTTCAGCAGGAGTGCCGTGAGCGGTGTGAACATCAGCAAAAGGAACAGCACAATCAAGACTTGCGCTACCGACAGCACGTCGATCCGGAACAGGGCCGGCACAAAATAGCCCCACACCCCCAGCACAACGATCGCGATCGAAGCCACGATGAGGAGCGCCGCCATCACCGCCTTGGCGATCTTCGCCCAGGTTGCCGTCTCCTGTTTACCGGCACGCCAGTACATGAGGAAACTCATGAACGTGACCAGGATCATGAAATTGACCACGGTCATCTTGGCCGACATCACGCCGAACACGCCCAGCAGCGGATGATGGGTCCCTCCCATCTGGCGCGCCTCTTCCAGGCTGGCCACAAGGGAATGCGGAGTCATCCAGATGGCGAGAGACACCAGCAACACGATGAGCATGGCCATGATAGGTTTCTTGTAGGTCTGCTCGGCCCCCGCAATGCGATACGTGATGCCCATCCAGAAATAATAGTTGGCCCCAAGGAACAGGACACCAATGAGGACGGCTTGCAGGATGAATAACCACGCCAGAAACCCACCCATCAGCGTGATACCCATTTGCTGGTTGTACTGGTAGATCTCTCGCATCAGCCAGTACCCCGCGAAGGGAAGGGGCAGCATGCCAAAGACACCGATGAAGTTCCCGACATACCCCATCCAATCGTAGTGCTCGCGCTCCTCCCGGGTCTTGGCCGTGAGATAATGGATCCCCGCATACGCCCCACAGATGAACCCTCCCAGCACCACGTTCGCGATGAAGCGATGGACATTGATCGGCCACCAGGTGGGATTCCATGTGGCCACCCAGGCGCGTTCCAGCGCACTCATCCCCTCAGCAAGTACGACCGGACTGGCCTGGAAGGTCGCCCACGCGTTGGGGACGATCATGATGAAAAAGGCGAACACATTAAGCAGGAGCCCCAGGAACAGGTGCAGGCCTTTCTTACTCCCCTGCATCGCATCCCACCCGTACCAGTAGATGTACAGCGTCGCGGTCTCCAGAAGGAACAGGAGGCCGTAGAAGACGAAGGCGGGGAAAAACACGTCGGTGAGATACGCCATGAGCTTTGGGTACAACCCGATGAGGAGGAACAGCAGGATGCCACCGAAGATCGCTGTCGTAGCATAGGCCGAGGTGAGGAGCTTGGTGAATTCCTTTGCCAGCGTGTCATACCGCTGCTCGCGGGTTTTCCACCCGACGAGCTCGCAGACCCAGGCAAAAATCGGCACGCCCAGCACGAAGCCTCCAAGCAACAGGTGAAGCTGGGCCACAATCCAGATGATGTTTCGGCTGCCTCCGAGTTGCGGGAGATCCCGATACTCGACAGCCTGGGCCGCACTCACAGCGTCCTGAGCCAGCCCTAAAGCGGGAAGGCCCAGGAGGCTCAGGAGTATGGCCAATCCAGCGATCGCCGATCTTTGTTCAACCACGTGCCCGGCGAGAGACCTGCGATGTTCGCGGTTGTTCCTCATGGGAGTTTCCTCACTTTCCAAGCTCACTTTCCAAAGCGGCAGCGATGCGATTCAGCAGAACCCAACGGCGTGGCGGTTCCTCGAGAGGTTCCAGTCTAGGAGGGGCCATGGTCTTCCCCGGTCATGGCCGGGTGTGAGCCATTCCTGCGCCTCCTTCGGCTTGCTGGCTGCCCTCGCTTGCCTCTTGACGATGAGACGATACAAGAAGAGCCATCCCAGGATCAACAATATTAAGACGACGGTGGCAACGCTGCCCGGAGAGCCAGCCCCCCCTGTGCAAGACCCAGGGCGGGTAAGCCCCACAGCGCAATCATCGCGACTAGCCCGGCGATCAACAACTCTTTCTCTCGCAGGAGGATCGCGATGCGCTTGACATATTCTCAGTGGTTGTTCATACGGGTTTCTCCCAGGTCGTTCGCAGCGGAGGCCAACATCCGACCGCTACTTCTTTGCTTTCTTGCCACCCTTCTTCTTGTCCTTCTCCAACTCCGCGATCGCTGCCTCGGCTTGGAAGATCGCCTGCTCGGTCCGATCAAGTATCTCAGTAGGCTTCAGCGACCGCGTCGGCTCCACCATCCTGTCCTCATACTCTTCATGAGGATGCGGAGTCATGACAGGCATGAAGGCCCAGAACAACAGCACGAGCACTACGCCTGATGCGGTAAACACGGTCAGCATCAAGGGCTGATCGGCCGGCACCCTCAACAAATCCCATCGTCGGATCAACGCTTGATAGGATTCTTGGGCTGGACTCGCGTCGGTCACCTGCCTCTCCACGATCCGTCCAAAGAGGTAGAGCCACCCTAACGCCAACAGAATCAGCGCGATCGTGGCAACACTGCTCCAAAGGACTAATTCGATGCTGATTCGCTCAGCGATCGGCCACGCCATGAGGAACTCAATCTCCATGATGGCAGCCGTGACCGCCTTGGCCCCTTTGACAACCAGGCTCCCGACCTGGTAGGCGACCGGGAGATACACGGCGCTGAGCAGAGCAGCTTGCCACCAGAGGGTGACTCCAATAGATTCTGGCGGTTGCAAGCGCAAGCGTTCAAGGAACACGGTCCTGCCACTGAGACCCAAGGCCCAGATATCGATGGGGATGGACAGGATCAACAAAAACGCGAGCCCTGGCATCTCCCACGGATGGACGCCCATGGCTAACATCAGAAGAGCGATGGACGCCTTGAACGGTATCCCGGTCCAAAAGGCCGGCCAGCTGACCGCAAG